>JAVXIJ010000041.1:7478-11352 GCA_036648415.1 Christensenella sp. | reverse complement strand
CCCCTACAAGGTCAAAACAAAATTTGCGTTGAAAAAACAAATGCGGCTGCGGGCGTCCGCCCATACAAGGGCAAAACAAAATGCACGTTAAAAAATAAACAATCGTTATTGCGGGCGTCCGCCCATACAAAGACAAGACAAAATGTACACCAAAATACAAAATACACGTTGAAAAACAAAATAACCCTTCCCCTTTTACATATCTTCTTTATAGCGCTATAATAGTTCGGTGGGATTTTTTCAAAGGAGATACGCGAAATGGACAAATCGCAATTGTGGACAAAAAACTTTATCATGAGCACGCTCATCAATTTCATGTTGATGCTCAACTACTTCCTGCTTATGGTGGTCACCACACAATACGCAATGACGCATTACAATGCCTCCCCCGGCATTGCGGGCTTCGCGGCAAGCATATTCATCTGCGGCGCGCTTGTTGCGCGTTTTTTCGGCGGTATATGGCTTGAGCGTGTCGGACGAAAGAAAATGCTGATTATAGGTACAATAATGGAAGTGGTTATGTCTGTGCTGTATTTTTTCTCGGGCGGCATTGGGATTTTGTTTGTGGTGCGCCTCTTTCACGGTATTTCATACGGGATTTCCTCCACCGCCATCGGCACTATCGTCACAGATATTGTTCCGCGCTCAAGACAGGGCGAGGGTATCGGTTATTATATGCTCAGCGTCACCTTAGGCGCGGCAATCGGTCCGTTTCTCGGAATGTTTTTAAGCCAAAACGGCGGTTTCCCGATAATTTTTATTGTCTGCTCAATTGCTGCGGCACTTTGCTTTTTGTGCGCCGGCTTTCTACGTGTGCCGGAGCTTGCTTCTGATTCCGCAATTCCCGCCCCTTCAAAAAAGTTCTCGTTATGCAATTTTTTCGAAATGAAGGCCGTGCCCATAAGCGCCGTGTGCGCCATCATCTATTTTGGATATTCAGGGCTGCTCTCTTTTCTGTCGCCCTTTGCGGCGAGCCTTAATTTACAAACAGCCGCTAATTTCTTTTTTGTTGTTTATGCAATTTCCATGTTCGTTTCGCGCCCGTTTACAGGACGCAGATTTGACTCTCAAGGCGAAAAATCCGTCATGCTTCCCGCGTTTTTTGCATTTATGGCGGGCATGATTATATTAAGCTTAACTCAATCCGCCGTTACACTGCTCATCGCCGCCGCGCTGCTCGGCTTTGGCATAGGCGTAACGCAATCAAGCGGGCTTACCATTGCGGTGCAGGCCTCCCCCGCCACGCGCCTAAGCCTTGTAAATTCCACATTCTACATATTTCTTGACAGCGCCGTAGGCATAGGGCCGCTTATACTTGGGCTTTTCGTACCCGTTTTGGGGTATCGCGGAATGTATTTTTGCATTGCAATGCTCACCGTAATTTGCATTTTATTATATCTTTGGATTTACAAAAAAAAGACCGCACAAACAGCGCACATATAATTTCGCCCCTCTTTACGCAAGCCCCTCGAACTGCATATTATAATATTTTGCATACAACCCGCCCTTTTGCAGCAGCTCCTCATGCGTGCCGCGCTCGCTTATGCCCTCCGTACCCATCACAATAATTTCATCTGCGTTGCGTATGGTGGATAATCTGTGCGCAATTACAATGGTGGTTCTGTTTTTTGACAGCTTCTCAAGCGACATTTGTATATGCCGCTCACTTTCGTTATCAAGCGCCGACGTCGCTTCATCAAGTATCAATATCTGCGGATTTTTCAAAAACACGCGCGCAATGGCAATACGCTGTTTTTGCCCGCCCGACAGCCTCACGCCGCGTTCTCCGACATTGGTATCATATCCGTTTTCCAAGCTGAGTATAAACTCATGTATATTCGCATCGCGCGCCGCGCTCACGACCTCTTCATCTGTCGCGTCGGGCTTGCCGTATGCAATATTATCGCGAATCGTCCCGCCGAACATATATACATCCTGCTGAACTATGCCTATTGCGCTCCGCAACGAATTAAGCGTCACATCCCGCACATCCTGCCCGTCAATCTTGACCGCACCCGCACTCACATCATAAAACCTCGGCAGCAGCGAACAAAAGGTTGTTTTTCCGCCGCCCGACGGCCCGACGAGCGCCACAGTTTTTCCCGCCTTTATTTTCACCGCAACATTATTGAAAACGTGCGTGTTGTCATCATATGAAAAAGATACATCGTCAAAGGTTATGTTTCCCGCCACCTCGGCAAGTGGCTGCGCACCTTTTTTGTCCTTGATTTCCGGACGAATGTGCATGATTTCCAAAAAGCGTTTAAACCCTGCAAATCCCTTTTGGAACTGCTCGGTGAAATTTATAAGCACATCAATCGGCGCAACAAAAATACCGATATAAAGGGCGTATATTGCAAGGTCCGCAACGCGCAGCGTGCCGTTTGCCACAAAAAATCCGCCTGATACGAGCACCGCCGCATACAGCATTCCCGTAAAGAAATTGTTGCCCGCCTGAAAAGTCCCCATTATTTTGTAGCTGCTCTGCTTTGACTTTAAAAATTCAAGGTTGCTGTGTTTGAATTTTTTGCGTTCCACCTCTTCGTTAGCAAAGGATTTTACCACGCGAATGCCCGCAAGGCTGTCCTGCACCTGCTTGTTGACATTAGATATTTTTTTGCGGTTATCCATAAACACCGCGCGCATTTTCTTGTTTTTGCTTATGCTGAAAAAAATCATCACTCCCGTAACCGCGAGCAATATAAGCGTCATAGGCACATTTATCATCATCAGCAAAATAAACGAGCCCACGATTTTCAGCGCGGAAATAAACACATTTTCCGGCCCGTGGTGCGCAAGCTCTGATATATCAAACAAATCCGAAACAATACGCGACATCATATCCCCTGTGTTGTTCTTATCATAATACGAAAAAGACAGCCGCTGCATTTGGTCGAACAAATCTCTGCGCATATCACTTTCCATGCGCGCACCCATTACATGCCCCCATGTGGTAATAAAATATTGGCAAAGATAACGAATAAGGTACATCAAAACGAGCGACACCGCAACGACCCACAGTGCTCGCAAAATTATATCTGAATTTTGTGTATACAGCCCATCCGTCAAAAACCGCAGTATTTGCGGAAACGCAAGGTCTATCACCGATACGACAAACGCGCAAAACATATCAAAATAAAAAAGCCCGCGATACGGCTTGTAATATCCTATAAAGCTTTTGAACACCGACAAATTTCTTCACCTCAGTTATTTATTATACTATTATGTTACTCTAACCGCAACGCAGGCGGCAAAAACACTTTTTGCGCAAAACAAAATAAACGGTTTACGCTCTTTATCTTTCGTTTATTATGTGAGAAAGGCGGTGAGAGCATGATAACTTGTACTAAAGTGAAACGTGATGAAATCGGTATGCTTTCCGAATGGCTCACCACCAAAAGTGATGCGCGCGCGTTTTTAACCGAGGACGCGCAGATGTCTTTGGCAGAGCAGTTTCGGTGGTTTGAACGCATGGCGCACGAGGAATTTGCCACACATTGGATGATACGCGACGACGACAGGTGCATCGGTCTTTTGGCGCTGCTTAGCATAAACGTCGAAAACAAGCGGTGCGGCTGGAGTTATTATATGCACGATATGGCTGAGGATACAGATGAATTATCCTCACTGCTCGAACGCAGTATTTACAATCATGTGTTTTATCAGCTTAAATTTAACAAGGTGACCTTTGCCGCGTTTACAGACAACCACTGTGCAATAAATCTGCGCGCCGCAAACGGCTGCACACAAGAAGGCGTTTTGCTTGACCATGTGCGCTGCGGCGACAAATTTTATGATATATCATTGCAATGTATGACCGCCGATATGTGGCGGCGTGCCTGCCCCGATATGAAATGTGAGTTTATTCCCTTAA
>JAVXIJ010000041.1:0-7378 GCA_036648415.1 Christensenella sp. | reverse complement strand
GCCGATATGTGGCGGCGTGCCTGCCCCGATATGAAATGTGAGTTTATTCCCTTAATATAGAGATAACGTTGATCTCACTCCCCCCCAATTTTCTCTCCTCTTCATGGAAAAGACGCTTTCTTCTCGCACGAGAAAGCGTCTTTTCGTTTTTAATCATAAATTATTCGGGCAATTGAGTCCGCCGTTTAAGGGTATATGCAGATTTTATATGTTTTTTGTCGGAAATGCGGGAGTGGTTAGGCGGAGTAATTTTTCCACGTGTGTTTTGTATAGGTGCTGCGCGGGCGTAGCCCCAAGGTCTTAAGGGCGCGGGCGGATGGTATCCGCCCCTACAAATGCGGTGGGGTGCGGGCGGATAAGCGCACGCAATAAATGCGGGGGGTGCCGCCGTTTATTTGCCCGCGTCCTCTGTACGTATCTGCGCGCGGCGTATTTTTCCGCTCACCGTTTTTGGCAGCTCGTCCACAAAATCTATCACGCGCGGATATTTATACGGAGCAGTTACGTTTTTAACGTGTGTTTGCAGCTCTTTTTTTAGCGCGTCACTCGCCGAATATCCACGCGCGAGCACAACCGTCGCCTTAACAACCTGCCCGCGCACTGCATCCGGCACAGCCGTAACCGCACATTCAAGCACTGACGGATGCGTCAACAGCGCGCTTTCCACCTCAAACGGCCCGATACGATACCCCGAGCATTTTATGACATCATCACTTCTGCCTACAAACCAAAAATATCCTTCGGCATCCCGCCATGCGGTATCGCCTGTATTATAAACCCCGTTTTTCCGGCTGCGGCTTGTCGCTTCCTCGTCCTTATAATACTCTTTAAACAACCCCGCCGGATGCTCGCTGTCCGCATTTTTCACGACAATCGAGCCGACAACACCGTCCTCGCACGAATTTCCGTCCTCATCCACAATATCTACATCATAAAGCGGCGATGGCTTTCCTGTTGAGCCGGGCTTTATAGGGTCCCACCCGAAATTCGCTATCAGCACGCTTGTTTCCGTCTGCCCGAACCCCTCTGTTACGGCAAGCCCCGTTGCCTCTAAAAAGCGGTTGTACACCTCTGGATTAAGCGGTTCTCCCGCTATTCCCGCGTGTTTAATTGTAGAAAAATCACAGCCGCTCATGTCCTCTTTTATAAGGAAACGATAGATGGTAGGCGGCGCACAAAAAGTTGTGAGCTTAAGGCGGTTGATTATTTCAAGCATACGCGCGGGCGTAAATTTTTCTGTATCATACGCCGCTATAACCGCGCCGCAAATCCACTGTCCGTATATTTTGCCCCAACCGAATTTTGCCCATCCGGAATCAGACACCGTCATATGCAGTCCGCCGTCCTCCGCCTTTTGCCAATATTTTGCCGTCACAATATGCCCCAACGGATAGGTGTAGTCATGCAATATCATCTTGGGCATACCCGTTGTGCCGGACGAAAAATATATGAGCATGGGCTCTTCTGTTTCATTCAAAAACTCACGCGTCCAGCACTCATCCGCGTTTTGGAGCGCGCCGCGCAGGTCAAACGCCCAATCGGGCACAGCCTCTCCCACCACGCCCACGCTTTTAAGTGTGTCGCACTTAGGAATTGACTGCTCGATATGCTCAAGCATTTGCGCATCGTCCACCGCGCAAATCATCTTTACATCCGCCGCATTACAGCGATAAATTATATCCTTAGGCGTCAGCTGAAAGGTTGCCGGAATACAAATCGCGCCCAACTTATGCAGCCCCACCATCATAAACCAAACCTCGGGGCGCTGCTTTAGCATGAGCATAACCGTATCGCCCTTGCCTATCCCCTTAGACTTCAGCATATTTGCCGCTTTATCACTCATGCGCTTTATATCGCCGAACGAAAACCGCTTTTCGTTGCCCTCATCATCACACCACACAAGCGCGGGCTTGTTCGCGTCCTCTTTTGCCCATTCGTCCACAATATCATATCCAAAATTAAAATGCTTTGGAATATTTAATTTATAATTTTGCTTAAAATCCTCATAACTGTCAAATTCTATTCTGCTAAGAAACTTTTCTAACATCAATTTTTCCTCACTCGTTAATAATTGTCAAAAATTTCGCCACTCCGTCCACCGCGTGCTGACCATGCGGCAAGGACGGATTAAAATAAATGCTGTCGCCCGCGCTCAATATAAATTCTCTGTTGCGTATCACGACCTTGACGCGTCCCTCAAGCACATAATTGAACTCTTGTCCGCTGTGCGTGACAAGCTCTGCTTCCTCATTCGGCGATATTGTGACAATCATAGGCTCCATATCGCGGTGCTTATAGTTATATGCAAGTGAGGTGAACGAATACCCCGGATAGCGCTCTACGCACATCCCGCGGCCGCCCCGCACTATTGTATATTCATCCATACGCGGCGCTTCACCCGTCAAAAGCTCCGTCGGGTCCACATTAAGCTCCGCCGCAACACCGTATAACACACCGATAGGTATATCATCCTGAGCATTTTCATAGCGTTGATATTCCGCAAGACTGATTCCTACTTTTTTTGCAACGCTTTCCTGCGGTACTTCAAGTATCTCCCGCAGCTCACGTATTCTTGCCGCAATTTGTACTACCTGTTCATTCATCTGTTTTTCCTCATTTCTGCCATGAGCTGATAATCCCGTTTACAATAAACGGTTATTTTTTATTGTAAACTCTCGCGCGAGTACTGTCAATGTACAGACAATTCTAAGCATATCATTTATATACATTACATGATATTATAATAATATGAAAATCGAAACTGTTATAAAAAAGTTCGCGGGCAGTGAAAAACTTTTGCGCTGTCCGATATGCAAAAGCGCGCTCACGCTCAAAAACAGCGGCAGCTTCATATGCACGCACGGCCACTGCTTTGATTTATCCTCCAAAGGCTACGTCAATTTTCTCACCGATAACCAAGGGGATTCACGCTATGGCAAGGAGCTTTTTGAAAACAGAAAAGCTGTTTTTCGCGCCGGGTTTTATGAGAATATTGCGCGCGCAACAGAGGAGCTGACGGCGCGGTTTTTGCCCGCCGATAAAAACACCGTACTTGATGCCGGATGCGGCGACGGATATTATTCACTGCGCCTCGCGCAGACGCAAGCCGCAAAGGTTTATGCCGTCGACAATTCCAAAGAAGCGATACTCTCTGCCTGCAAAAGCGTCGGTGATGTGCGATTTATGGTGGCAGACCTTGCCGATTTGCCTGTTTTATCAAACACTGTCGGCGCGCTCATAAATATTCTTACTCCTGCAAATTACACTGAATTTGCACGGGTGTTGGGCACGCGCGGGATACTCATAAAGGCGATCCCCGGGGAAAACTATTTGCGTGAGCTGCGTGAATGCGTGGGTGCGGAGCTGCTTAACAAGGAATATTCCAACCAAAGGGTCATCGACCGCATGAAAGAAAGCACCGACATTGCAGAGCAAAAAAGCATTGAATATACTTTGCCCGTAAACGCGGCAGAGCTTGCGGCATTTTACAAAATGACACCTATGACAACGCGTGTGGATATACACAATGCCGACCTTACGCACATCAAAAACATCACGATACATATGGAGATTATAGCGGCATTTTGCCGACAAATGTAAAAAAGGAGCTTTTAAGATGAAAACAATAGTATGCTATGGGGACTCTAACACGTGGGGTTGCAGCCCCATAAACTGTGAACGCATTGCACGCAATCTTCGTTGGACCGGCGCGTTGCAATCACTTTTAGGAGATGACTATCTTATATATGAAGAGGGCATGAACGCGCGCACCACAATGTTTGACGACCCGATAGAACCATACCGCAGCGGGGTTGCATACATCGAACCGTGTATGTACACAGACTCGCCTGTTGACTTACTTGTTATTATGCTTGGAACAAATGATGTGAAAACCCATTTAGGGCAAACCGCCTTTTCCATTTCCAAAGGCATTGAACGGCTCATTATCGCGGCGCAAAATCCCGTTTTCGGACGTGACAACAAGCCCTGCGAAATCTTGATTGTTTCGCCCGTGGAAATTTTTAAGGACGTTGCCCACACATGGCTCGGGGACTATTTCAATGAAAATTCTATTAAAACGGCACGCGAATTAGCCCCGCGCTACAAGGCTATGGCAGAGCTATATGGGTGTCATTTCATGGACGCCGCAACGGTTGCCGAACCCTCGCCTGTTGATTGCGTGCATATGGACGAAAAAAACCATGCAAAGCTTGCGCGCGCAATTTATTCCTGCGTCAAAGAAATTTTGGGGTGAAAGTGACGTGAGTCGAATCCACACGTTTCTCGCTTGCCATTTGCCCGCACTGCTGCGTTATCCTCGCTCGCCTTAGCTACGGCTAAGCGTCGCAAGGTCTTAGGATTTAAGGGCGGATGGCCGTGCAGACAGCGGGAGTGGTAGTGGCTGCGGCAAGGTTATGCGGGCGGATGGTATCCGCCCCTACAAAGGCGGGGGAGGCGCAGTAGACAAAAAGACTTTGTTTCAGGCGTATTGTTCGACTCACGTCACCTTAGGCACGCCGCACATTAAGTACCTCCGCATTAAATGCAATTTGCGCAAAACAGCGTATTTGCGGTATGAAAAGACCTTTACGGCACTTACATAAAGCCCATTCGTTTGCTATAATTATAATAAATAAGTAATTATAGCAAACGGTTTTTCCCATAACCGTGCTGTTAAAAGAGGTGAATTGACTTGGATCACATAATCGGAGGAGCAATTTATTACTTATGTGCCGCTTTTTTTATGTGCATTCTGCTAAAGTTAGATTTATCCGACAAGAAAAAAACAGCGCTGTCCGTCATCATATTTTTACTCGGCTTTGCTGCTGTGATGGCTCTTTGCACGGCAATAGGTATTGACGCGGTGCTGAGCTTCATACCGCTCATTATTTTGCTGCCGCTGTATATTGCATTTTGGTTTATATCCACATATAAAGGACTTAAGCTCTTATTTGTGCTGCTTACCTCATCCATATTGATATTTTTACCCGGGATGTTGGGCGCCGCCGTATCTTTAATTATTGACAATGAAATTGTCATGACTGTTACGGCGCTTACGGCAATTATCGCTATCATTGTATTGCTTATTAAATTTTTCCGCCCGCGATTTATATTTATATTGCAAACGGTGGATAAAAACAGCTATTGGCTTGCAATTTCCGTCATACCGCTTCTTTATAACGCAGCTGTATATATGCTTGGCTTATATAATTCCGCAGGAAATACCACCCCGTTATTTTTCCAGCTGATACTTATGGCTATGGCAATATCCGCTTATATATTGATTTTGCTCACCTTTACGCAAATCCAAAAAAGAACCAAATTAGAATACACCAACGAGCTGACAAATATGCAAATAAGCGCGGCGCTCGAAAACATTGAGCATATGCAGGAATCACAAAATCAAACGGCAATATACAAACACGATTTAAAGCACCATATACAGATAATTCATTCTTATGTTACAGGCAAAAATTACGCTGAATTGGAGCACTATTTACAAGAAATTTCAAATGAATTAAACACCGTTGTTATAGTGAATTACTGCCAAAATCAAACTGTTAATCTCGTGATTTCGGCATATGCGCAAAAAGCTGAGGAAGCGGGCATAAAGTTTACGGTTACGGCGGATATTCCCCGCCACATAAATATAAAGGAAAATGATATTTGCGTGGTGCTGTCAAATGCTCTTGAAAACGCGCTTAATGCCGCCTCAAACGCGACGGCTGAAAAAGAAATCGTATTTCGCTGCAAAACCAAAAACAACAGGCTTACTTTTATGATTGAAAATCCGTATGACGGCGACATTGAATTTGATAACGGATTGCCCATAAGCAATCGCGCACATCACGGTTTCGGAACGCAAAGTATAACCGCTATCACCAAAAAATATAACGGATTGTATTCTTTTGAAGCAAAAGACGGTATGTTCTATTTTAAATTAGTTATATGACGGATGTTCTACTTTGAATATATACAGTAATCAATAAACTGCGCCTTTACTTTTGCAAAAAGTGCTTTTGATATAGGTATTTTTGCGTTATCAAGCATACATATTTCTTTGGAATTGATTGTATCAATATAATCCATGTTTACAATATAAGAACGGTGCGGCTTTAAAAAGCGCGCATCAGCCATCAACGTTTTTTCCACCGAGCCCATAGTGCCCGCAACATCAAACACCGCATCATCATTCATAGTAAAATAAAGCCGCTTTTGTATAACCTCAATATGTCGTATTTTATTAAACAATATTCTCAGCAAGCTTGTCGAGCGCCGCAATATGATATATTTATTTGCTTGGCTCAAGGATTCACTTATTATTTCGTCCAGCAGCAAAAACAATCGTTCCTTTGATATTGGCTTTAAAATGTAATCATACGCGCGCACAGAATATGCGTCTAATGCAAAATCCTTTGATATTGACATGAAAACAATTATAGCGCCATAACCGATTTGCCGTATCTCTTTTGCCGTATCAAGCCCGCTTAACCCCGGCATCATCACATCTAAAAACACAACGTCAAAATTTGCGCCGTGCTCTATCGCCTCAATCAGCCGACTGCCCGAACAAAAATCATAACATTTGATTTCCGCGTGCAGCGCGTTAGAAACACTGTATTTATCAATGTAACTCAACAAAAGCAACAAATCATTTTGCTTGTCTTCACAAATAGCTATTTTAATCATTGCGCATTCCCGATTCTTCACATACTTAAAATAAATTATATCATGCAATTACCGCAACTACAAGCAACGCCGTATGTTTGCATACACCAAAACACACCGATTTTTTTCCTCGCGCGTATGTTTTTTTCATATCATTTAAGGTCAGTTTGCGGTCGTTTCGCGCTCTTAAAAATCACACCCGCTATTTTTAATATATACTTAAAAAATAAGTTGGATGTAAACAATTATCTTAAAGGAGTGTGCTTACAAATGAAAAAACATATGAAAACAGTTCTACTTTTACTGGTGTGTTCGCTTTTATGCGTAACAATGGCTGCTTGCTCAAGTCCCGCGCCTGCCGCTGAAGAAAACGGTGCTGCATCGGTAGAAGGCCGTTGGGATATTGAAAGCGTTGCCGTTGACGGAGGAACCGCGAAAGGCGAAGACATTGTCGCTGAAATGGGCGAAATGTACTATGACTTCCAGAGCGGCGGCAAACTTATTGCGGGAGCTGCAGGGCAGACAATAGAAGGCACATGGAAACAGAACGGTGCTGAAGTTGCAATGGAAGCAGGCGGCGAATCTTTTACCGGCATGGTAGACGGTAATACTTTAACCCTGGATGCAAATGGCGGAATCAGCGTTTTCACCAAAAAGTAAAACCAAAACAATATAATTTTTACACATAAAAACGACGGTGGATTTAATT
>JAVXIJ010000040.1:0-11650 GCA_036648415.1 Christensenella sp. | reverse complement strand
ATCAACAATCTGATCAATTTTTTCTTTATCATTTATTGCCATTTCCAACAACTCAGTTTTCACAATATCATAGAGATGATCTACCTCATCATCCATTTTTATGACTTCTTCCGCCAGCCCCATATCTCTGTGTACATAAGAATCCACCGCCATATGCACCATCTGCGCCGTCACAAAGCCCATCTTAGGAATATGTTTAGCGGTAATTTTGTCTTTGCACAAGGACAATGTTATTTCCGAAATATCCGCCGCCTGATCACAAATACGCTCAATATCCGTAATCATTTTCAGTGCTGTTGAAATCATACGCAGGTCCTTTGCAACAGGCTGCTGTTTCATAATAAGCTTCATCGAACGGCTCTCAATCCTGCGCGCCATCGCGTCCACAAGGTCATCATCCTCAATAATTTCACGCGCACCTTCCGCGTCACAATTTTCTATTACACTTATAACCTTTGTAATGGTTTGCTCTGCACGCGCCCCCATACGAATGAGGTCTAAATGCAGTTCTTCAAGTTCAACATCAAATTTATTTCTCATAATATCCCCTTTTCTTTATCATCCGAATCTACCGGTAATGTAATCCTCCGTCCGCTTATCACGCGGCATACTGAATAAGTCCTCCGTCTTATTATATTCCACCATCTCTCCCAGCAAAAAGAATGCCGTGCGGTCGGATATACGCACTGCCTGCTGCATATTGTGCGTAACAATTACAACCGTATATTTCTTTTTCAGCTCACTCATCAAGTCCTCAATCTTTGTAGTGGAAATCGGGTCAAGCGCCGAGGTTGGCTCATCCATAAGTATTACCTCAGGCGACACTGCTATCGCACGCGCAATGCACAACCGCTGCTGCTGCCCGCCCGAAAGCCCGAGCGCGCTCTTTTTTAAACGATCACGCACCTCTTCAAATAACGCCGCACCTTTAAGACTTTGCTCCACTATCTCATCGAGCTCTGCACGATTTTTGATGCCATGAATACGCGGTCCGTAAGCAATGTTATCATAAATGCTCATGGGAAAAGGATTTGGCTTTTGAAACACCATGCCGACTTTTTTCCTGAGAATTGTGACATCCACCTTGGGATCATAAATATTCTCGCCGTCAAGTGTAATTTCTCCTGTAATCTTAACCCCATCCACAAGATCATTCATGCGGTTCAAAGTTTTAAGATATGTTGATTTTCCACAACCCGACGGACCTATAAGCGCAGTAATTTTACCATCCTCTATATCAATATTTACATCTTTTAACGCATGATTTTGTCCGTAATACAAATTCAAATTGTTAGTGCGTATCTTAATATTCAAAATTCTTTCCCTTTCCGCTACCGATTTTTATTGCTGAGGCGTTTACTCAAATAATTCGTTAATAAATTTATAACCAGTACAATCACAACCAGCACCGCCGCAATCCCAAACGCCGGCTCATTTTGCCCCTTTGCCGCATAGGTATACAGCTGAACGGTGAGTGTAGCGCCCGATTCCATCATGTGCCCAAAAAAATTCGTAGGCATATTACTTCCTATTCCCGATGTGAAAAGCAGCGCTGCGCTCTCTCCCACAATTCTTCCGATAGCAAGAATTATCGCAGTTATAATCCCCGGAAGCGCACCCGGAATAATAATTGTGCGTATCATATGCCATTTAGTGGTGCCTATTCCGAGCGCACCTTCACGGTATTCATTCGGCACTGTTTTAAGTGCCTCCTGTGTAGTGCGCACAATAATAGGCAATATCATCAGTACCAACGTAAGCGCACCCGCTAAAATTGAATATCCGAGCCCCAGCGTCACACCGAAAAACACTGCTCCGAACAACCCATAAAGCACCGACGGAATGCCCGCCAGCGTTTCAGTAGTAAACTCAATCATCTTTACCGCTTTACCGCGTTTCGCGTATTCATTTAAGAAAATCGCCGCCCCCACACCTATCGGTGTAGCAATCAGCAACGTAATGCCTATCATATAAAGCGTATTTATTATTCCCGGTAATATCCCCACTGTTTTATTTAAAGCTGAGGGCGCAGTCGAAAGAAATTCCCAATTTACATTTGGCAAGCCGCGCACCATTATATATATAAGCAAATAAAACAACACTACAACGGTAAATGCAGCGCACGCATAAATCGCAAAACCCTGCGCCGCATCCTTCGGTCTATACTTTTTTTTCATCAAGCTCACATCATTAGAAAGCTTATACGCACTACTTTTCATTGCCCGCCGCCTCCTTTTTCAACAAGGTGTTAAGCATAACATTGATTACCATTATAAATATAAACAGCACAAGCCCTATTGAAAAAAGAGCTTCCCTATGCAGCCCTGAAGCATAGCTCATCTCCGAAACAATGCCAGTTGTCAAAAATCTCACGCTGTTAAAAAGCCCGGGCATATTCACCACATTACCGGACACCAAAATTATCGCCATTGCTTCACCGATCGCGCGCCCTATTCCCAATACCACACCCGTAATAACCCCTGATTTTGCTGCGGGAATCTGTACCTTGAATATCGTTTGCATTTTTGTAGCCCCCATTGCAAGGGATGCCTCCATAAAATCACGCGGTACCGCCTTAAGTGAAGTTATGCTGATATTTACAACAGTAGGAAGTATCATTATCGTAAGCACTATTACCCCCGAAAGCAAGTTCGCACCGCCTGTAAAGGTATGCGTTGGATCTCCGGCATATAAGAAAGTTTCAAGCTTTGACACTTGTGGTACTAACAAAATCATCCCCAAAAGACCATAAACCACAGATGGTATCCCCGCTAAAAGTTCAATGGCCGGCTTTACCACACCCGCAAGCTTTTTATGCGCCACCTCCGACACAAACACCGCCGCCAGAAGCGCAATAGGCACGCCGATTAAAATAGTAATGCCTGTACCCACAAGTGACGTAAGTATCATAGGCAAAATACCAAATTTAGGGTCGGCTGCCGTAGGCGCCCACTCTGTTCCAAACAAAAAATCCTTTAACCCGATTTTAAACATAGCGGGGGCGCCCGACACAACCATATATATTGTAATTACAAGCACCGCAATTACAGTAAAGGCGCCGCAAGCAATAAACACGCCTTTCATTGTCTTTTCAAGCACAGTTTTAGTTTTTCGTCCGCTCATGATTGTCGCAGAAACATTCATTCTGTATTCTCCTTAGCTTTTTCTGCCGAAAGAGACGCGGAACATATCCGCGTCTTCTTTCACTATATCTTAATAGAGGAAACTATTATGAAACTGTAATCAACTTATTGTCTGCAACAATTTTCTGTCCATCCGTACTAAGTACAAAGTCTATGAATGCTTGTACCTCCGGACGGGCTTCTCCCTCTTTTGTTACCATTAAAAATGGTCTTGACAGCGGATACTTGCCCGCTTTTATCGCTTCCTCGGTTGCGTCAGAGCCATCTACCTTGAGCGTTGTGACTGTATCATCTATTGCTTCGAGTGACACATACCCAATTGCCGCCGGCGTTGCCGAAACTGCTGTTTTTACAGCTCCCGTTTCGTTAAGCTCCTGTGCATATTTGCATTTGTCCTTAACAGCTAACAGTTCTTCAAATGCGCCGCGCGTACCTGAAGACGCCTCACGACCGATTACCACTATTGGTTGTTCCTCTCCGCCTACGTCCTTCCAATTATTGATTTCACCGCTGTAAATTTTCGCAAGGTCATCTTTTTTGATTTCTTTAACCTTGTTTGCCGGGTTTACCACTATTGCTATTCCGTCAATTGCGACCTTGTTTTCTGTAAGGCCCGTTTCTTCCGCCTTTAACTCCCTCGAAACATTACCAATATCTGATTTTCCGCTCTGTGCATCTTGTACTCCGACAGATGAACCGCCGAGCTGTACATCCACTGTTACCTGCGGATATTTTATCATAAACGCTTCTTTTAACGCGTTTGCAATCTGTTCCATAGAGGTTGACCCTGACATGGAAACCTTTCCCGAAACTGCCGCGCCCGCACTTGGCGTAATTGCCGTCTGCGTTTCTTGCGCGGAAGCCTGCGTGCCTTGCGACGGCACACTCGCCGCCGGATTAGCGCCACACGCCGCTGCTGTAAATACCATACAAATTATTAAAGCTGTAATTCCTACGATTTTCTTCATCTTTGTTCTCCTTGTTTTAAATGTTTGATGATATTTGTAGTATAAAGCACCATTGTAAAATCAAACCGCTATTTATGTAAAATCCGCGTAAAATAAAAAAACACCGCAAAGCTGCGATGTTTTTTTATTCATATAACGTATTTAATCCTCTATTGTTACCTTTTCCATTATTATATCTACCACCGGTTTGTCCGAAAAATCTGTTTTAATGGTGGCAATCTCGTCCACTATATCCATACCCTCAACAACCTTTCCAAAGGCCGCATATTGCCCATCAAGATGCGGAGCATCCGCATGCATAATAAAGAATTGTGAGCCTGCTGAATTTGGGTCCATGCTGCGCGCCATAGAAATCACACCGCGCTTATGTGTAATATTGTTTTCGTGACCGTTAGAGGAAAACTCTCCCTCAATGCTATACCCGGGGCCGCCCGTTCCCGTACCCTTTGGGCAACCGCCTTGAATCATAAATCCTTTTATAACTCGATGAAATTTAAGCCCATCATAAAAGCCCTCTTTCACCAACTTTTCAAAATTTTCTACCGTTTTTGGTGCGGCTTTTTCATCAAGTTTAATTTTGATAGTTCCACTACCTTTTATCTTTATCACAATCATGATTTGCCTCCCGGTATTATATTATATAAATCTGTTTGGCTACATTATACTTTATTACTCTGTTTTTGTAAACAACACCGCGCCTATCAAAACAAATCATTCGAATTTACCATGACACACGCGCAAGCATACCCTTTAAAAAGGCAATCGCCACGCCGAAATTTGTAATAGGTACGCCTGCTTCCTTTGCACGTTCGAGCTTGGAAAGCATATTTTTGCGGTTTACCATGCACCCACCGCAATGCAAAATCAACTTATAGTCCGCAACATCATCAGGAAAAGCATGCCCCGCAATATTTTTAAATTCAAGTTCCCCTCCTACATATTCATTAAGCCAGCTCGGAAGTTTATCTCGCGCTATATCGCCTTTTTGTTTATGATGAGTGCACGACTCCGCAATCAGTACACGATCTCCTGCCCGCAAATCCGCAATTGTACGCGCACCCGCTACAAACTCATCAATATTTCCCTTACATTTTGCCATAAGCATGGAAAAGGACGTGAGAGGCACAGTTTTATCAAGGTGTTCATTGACATATGCAAATACCTGTGAATCTGTAATTACAAGCTTTGGTGGATGTTTAAGTTCCTCAAGCATAGATACCATGTCTTCTGTTTTAACAGAAATCACGCGACAGTCATTATCCAGTAAATCGCGGATAATCTGAACCTGCGGCAATATAAGTCTGCCCTTAGGCGCACTTATATCCTGCGGCATCACAAGCAGTACCACATCACCTTTTTGGACAAGCCCGCCGACAATACTTACAGACTCATCCCCCGTTATCTGCTCTGTTATGAGCTTTTTAAGCGCTTCTATTCCCTCGCCTGTTTTCGCGTTTATCACAACGCTGTTTTCTCCGATAGGCGCAACCACTGCCGCGTTTTCTACATCAAAAACATTATACGCTGTTATCACCGGCGTATTTCTCTGTTTAAAACGCGCCATGTACCTCTGCTCGGCAACTATTTCACGATCTTCACTGTTTATCACAAAAACAGCAATATCAGTTTTATCTGCTACTTCATCTGTTTTTTTAATGCGCGCAGACGCAAGCTCTGTTTTATCATCAAGCCCTGCCGTATCAATAAACACCACCGGTCCTATCGGTAAAATCTCCATTGCTTTATATACAGGATCGGTGGTTGTACCTGCCACAGAGGATACAAGCGCAATCTCCTGCCCCGTAATCGCGTTTATAACGCTCGACTTTCCTGCATTTGTTTTTCCGAAAAACGCTATATGCAGCCTATCGGCGCGCGGCGTTTCATCCAATTTAGACATAGTTTTTCCTCTCGATAACAGTTTGACTTCCTTTTCTTTTGAAAAAACCTGCAAATATTAACAAAAACAGCGCCTTTAGAACCTAAAATCGCGCTCCCCCGCCTCTATTTTTGCAATATATCCTTTTGCCTTTTCCCGCACTGTTTCATTAGGAATAAGCTCGAGTTGTTCTGTAATAAGCTTGTTCGCCATTTCTTTAAATTCCGCGTCGCCATAATCTGTCGCATATTCTTTAAGTGTCAACAATGCATTTGGCTGACAAATATTCCCTATCTGCCCCGCTTTTGCAAGGCGCATAAAGCGATCCCCCGTGCGTCCCTGACGATAACACGCAGTACAAAAGCTTGGAATATAGCCATCACGAATAAGCTCTTTTGTCATTTCTATAGGCGATCTGTGATCCACAATTTCAAACTGCGGCTGCTGTGTCTTGAGCGTATATCCTCCTACACCCGTTGCACTGCCTGCACTTACCTGTGAAATTCCAAGCTCTATCACACTGTCACGATATGCCCCACCCTCACGCGTTGATAAGATCATCCCTGTATATGGCACTGTCATACGCATAATTGCCACAATCTTTTTATAGTCCGCATCTGAAACAGCGTGTTCATAATCAGTTTGTTTTACATCCCCTGCATCTCGAATACGCAGCATGGAAATGGTGTGCGGTCCTACTCCCACCGTCGCTTCTAAATGCTCCGCATGCATTATCTGCCCAACTAAGTCATATTTCCAGTCATACAATCCATAAAGCACCCCCAGCCCTACATCATCGATGCCCGCGTGCATTGCGCGATCATGTGCAGTTGTATGGTATTCATAGTTGCTTTTAGGTCCCTTTGGATGTTGATGCTCATAGGTTGGCTTATGATATGTTTCCTGAAACAATATATATGTACCGATTCCCGCCTCTTTTAACCGCTTATAATCCTCCTCAGTCGTTGCCGCAATATTTACATTCACACGACGAATTGCGCCATTATCAAAATGTATAGAATAAATCGTCTTTATGCTCTCAAGCACATACTCAAGCGGGCAATTTTTAGGATCCTCTCCTGTTTCAAGCGCAAGACGTTTATGTCCCATTTTCTCAAGCGCCTTTACTTCGCCTACAATTTCTTCCTGTGTAAGCTTTTTGCGCGTCATATTTGATGAATGATGATAACCGCAATAACGACATTCATTCACACAATAATCCGAAAGATAAAGCGGCGCAAACATAACTATACGATTGCCGTAAATATGCTTTTTTATCCTTTTTGCGACATGAAACATTTCTTCTATAAGCTCTTCATCTTCCACAAAGCTCAGCACCGATGCTTCTTCATGCGTAAGTCCGCCAAAACTTTCCGCCTTATGAATAATACTCGCTACATCCTCTTTGTCTTGTGCACGTTTTTTTGCCGATGCCAAGGTGCGTTCAATTTCCGCATTATCCATAAACTCAGCGGCTGTCTTTCCATTTTTGTCATAACTCATTTCATACCCCTATTCTGCGGAAAGCCCAAGCTCCGCAAGCGTCATTTTTAAATCGTTATATTGTTTCTCAATAGGAACGCACAGCGCGTCCCGACCGGGATAAATATCATAAAGCTCTCTATATTCAAAAGGTGTTGCTTTCTGCATAATTACATCCGCACCGCACAACAGCGCATTTTTCATCCCACCCTTTACATTTAACGCCGTAGTTGACGGAAGATGCGCGTGCGGAACCAATAATCTGGCAAGCGCAAGCACCTTTAAAGTTTTATGTGCATCTCCGTCCTGCGCACCTTTAAGCGGAGAATCAGGATGTGCAATAAAAGGGCCTATTCCCGCCATGTCCACCTTTTCGTGCACAAGCGTCAACAAATCCTGTGCTAATATTTCATTTGTTTGCCCCGGCAGGCCAACCATAAAACCTCCGCCGAGTTCAAACCCAAGTTCCTTAATATTGTGCTGTGCCTCCAACCTGTTTTTTAACGGTACCCCATGCAAATTCTTATATAAAATCTCATCTGCGGTTTCATGCTTAAGCAAAAATCTATCCGCACCGGCAACACGCATAACGCGATATTCCTCTATCGTGCGTTCGCCTATTGAAAGCGTAACTGCGCAATGTGCACGCTCCTTTATTTTTCGCACAACATCCCCAAGCATATCAGCGCTGTAATAAAGATCCTCACCGCTTTGCAATATCACGGTTTTATATACCCTTGCCGCATTAACCGCCGCTTCTGTAAGCTCTTCCGCCGTCATACGATAACGCACCGCATTCTTCATGCCCGCGTTAATCCCGCAATATGCACAAGTACAGCGGCAATAATTTGAAAACTCTATAATTCCGCGCACAAACACCTTATTTCCAAACTGTTCTGTTTTTACTCTGTTTGCTGCATGAAAAAGCTCGTTTGACACTTCATCTTCCGAAATAATTGCAGCAAGCATTTGCGCATCAATATTTTCAGTATCTATACTATAACCACCAAAGGTGTAGCGCATCTAATCCTCCTTGTTTCCAATAAAAAAGCTGCCTTTCAAAATGCAAAGACAGCAAAAAATATCTCTATTTTATATGCCATCCTTTCACTCAGATTTCTCCTTGTGGTCAGAAGTCAAACTTTATTGTTCTATACATATTATATAACCTTAATACATCTTATGCAATCAACAAATTTATCTTGAAAGCCCCGCAATTGCACAACCCTTAAGCACCGCAAGCGGCACCCCCGTCACATCCGCCTCTATGCCGAGCTCATTTAAGTATGGCAACAACACACTTAGTGCCTCCTGTTTAAGCCCAAACATTTTATCATAGGTCGTTCCCTCAACAGTCATGCACACACGGTCATTTTCCTTGCACGCTTTTACCGCCATCGCCGCCATTTGCAAAGCAAGCAGCCTTCCTGCGCGCAGCACAATATTATTCAATATTTCGCGCATAGCTTTACCGTCCGCGTCGCTTTTTACAGCATCTTTCAGCACCCCTGTACCATCAGTCAAAAAGTCATTTACATCTTTTGTCGTAAGCTTACCGTTAAACACAAAGCCATATGCAAATACTCCCTCGCTTTCAGCGACCTTCAAAGTAAACTCACTGAGTGCACCAATATAACCGCCGCTCGTCATTTTTTCAAAAACTCCGATTCCGGGATTGAGCGTGCTTTTATCATAGGCAATATCAATATCACCGCGCGGTATTTTATCATAGCTGCCCGCTTCAGTGTTGATTACCATCCTGCCCTCTTCTGTACTTTTCAGCTTTGCAATATTGCAAATATTTTCAATATAGCAGCTATTGCTTCCCGTTCCGAGTATAGTTCCCGTAAACGAACCGTAACCATCATTAAGCTTCTCTGCCTTACCCGCAAGCGCAGTCGCAACGGAATCGTTTATCACAATAATATTGCAGCGTTCCGCACCAAGTGTGGCAAGTGAAGCACAGACTTCTCTGCCGAGGTGTTTTCCACCCGCGCCCACAACCTTGACCTCCTTTGTGATTTCCACAATTTCACAGTCAATATTAGGCAAAATTTTTGCACGATACGCAAATGATATAACTATATTTTTTGTAATTTCAGTAAAAGGCAAAATAAGCTTTGCAATAATATCAAAAAATTCCTGTGCAGAAATTTCACTTTCCACTCCGGGCATTGTGTAACGCTTTATCTCATCAGTATGAAAACTGCCATCCTCAAGAAATTTTGCAATAGTTATGCGCAAATTTGTACCGCCTGCATCCACACACAGTATTGGTTCTTCCCTTTTAACTTCACTTTTAAGCGTAATATATGATGGAATCATAAGCAGCGAACCGCCCGCATCACAAAGCCCTTTTTTCATTTCATCCAGATACGCATTCATCTCTGTTTTAATATCAACAGACGTATACTCCATTTTGTGTTTTTTTATAAATTCTTTTGCGTTTTGCATATTCGTTCCTTTCACTTTACATGATTCTCTTATTATTATACTTAAAATCCATTCTTTTGCAATGTCATTTGACTATACTTGACGCCTGTCGTAAAATAGTAATTATTAACTGCAAAGGGGATTTTTTATGTTTGAAGATATATTGGACGTTGCAGGTTGCTCCTGCGGAAAAAATCACACACTTAAAACACGCGATTACATCGTTGAGCGTGATGCAATGGGCAAGCTCCCTGCTCTGATTGGAAAACTGTTTCCCGCAGCAAAGCCTCTCGCCGTTTTTGATAAAAATACATATGCTGCCGCAATAGGAAAGTTTGGTGCGGCACTTCCCGATATTCCAACCCTCATACTTAAAGGTGAGGAAATCCACCCCGACGAAAAACAAATGAACACTGTAAAAAATTCGCTGCTTAACGGCAATTATGATTTGTTGTTGGCGGTTGGTTCCGGTGTGATTTGCGATATTGTACGCTATGTAGCATTTAAAGAAAACATACCGTTTATAGCCGTTCCGACAGCCGCGAGTGTAGACGGGTTTGTTTCTGATTCCGCCGCGCTCACTCTTAACGGCGCAAAAGTTACACTCCCCGCAAAAGCCCCGACTGCCGTAGTTGCAGATCTTGAAATCATTGCCGCCGCGCCTAAAAAAATGACTGCCTCCGGTGTAGGCGATATGCTCAGTAAATACATCAGCATTGCCGACTGGAAAATCGGGCATCTCATTACCGGTGAGTATTTCTGCCCGTTTGTGGCCGATTTAACCATTGAAGCAGTAAATATGATAGTGGAAAATATTGATAAAATAAACGATGGAAATATTGACAGCATGGGCATACTCATGAAAGGCTTGCTTTTGTCAGGGATTACCATGCAAATGGTGGGTATAACTCGCCCTGCTTCAAGCTTTGAGCATCACTTCTCACATTATCTTGAAGTCGTGCCCATCACAGGTGTCAATCGTAATGCACTGCATGGCGAAAAGGTTGGTATCGCCACCATACAAGCGGCACATTACTACCCGATTTTTGCGCGCAGACTAAAACGCATTTTTACAGAACAACGCAAAAACCAATTTGATATGGCACGTATTAAATCATATTATTCTAAATATCCTGCGGGAATAGTTGCAATGGTTGAAAAAGAAAACACCCCCACTATAACGGCAAAACTTGATGTTAAACTTCTCAAAAAGAATTTTGACGAGGTTGTACATATAGCGGATAACGTTCCCTCCGCCGAAGCGCTTATAAATGTGCTTAGAACTGTGGACGGATATACACGTTACCATGAAATCAATATGACAACTGAGCAATTTTGCGATACCATGAAAATTTGCTGTTATATTCGCAACCGTTTCACGTTGCTGCGTGTGGTGTGCGATTACGCTCTGTTTGATTTTGATACAGAGCTGTAACCCCATCGCGCTCAATAATTTTGCACTTTACATTTGCCTTTTTTGTCTTTTCTTTCTTTTATTTTGCGCTACCCCTTTACTAATTTAGCACGATGAATTATAATGGTTACATAATACAAATAAAATTACTAACAGGAGAATTTACAACATGAAAAAAATACTACTCATTGCGCTCGTTGCAATATTCGCAATTGGCATATTTGCAGGCTGTGCGCCCGCAAAAACGCCTGCCGCTGACGGACAAACAACCGCAGACGAATCCCTTAAAAAAATAATGGACAAGGGCGAATTTGTAATGGGCCTGGACGAC
>JAVXIJ010000039.1:11436-11685 GCA_036648415.1 Christensenella sp. | reverse complement strand
ACAGGCAGTATAACGAGCAATGCAACAAGCACTTCAAATGCGAGTTCTTATATGGGTGGCTTTGTAGGTAGCCCAAATAGCTGTAGTATAAAAAATTCGGCTACAAATGTGGATGTTACAAATAATTCAGTTAGCAATGTTTTAATGGGTGGCTTTGTCGGAGATGCAAATTATGGAGAGCTCGTAGGCAACAGTTGCAGCGGTAAAGTGAATATCACGCAGAGTGCGGCGGGAAGTATAAATAACTAT
>JAVXIJ010000039.1:0-11426 GCA_036648415.1 Christensenella sp. | reverse complement strand
TTGGCGCACCATCATATACCGCAGGAAATACCAAGGTCGGTGGTTTTGTGGGTTGGAACAATGACAATCCTGTCGCTAACTATTCAAACAACACTTACCTCGGCACGGTCGGGGCGAACGGATATTTTAAAGATCAAGTGGCATTGCGGGTAGGTACGGCTTCCAGCCCGAACATCACCGCCGACGCGCAGATAAGAAAGATAGATTCTGTCATAATCATAGATGCCGCGGCGCAGTTCCCGGCATATTGGGAAAACGCGGCTTCGGCGGGCAAGACGATTTCCGCAAAGATCACGAGCACGCAGGGCAAAAACATCAACCGCGTGTATGTATCGGATGATCAATTAGGCGCAACAGGCGTGGCGATGAACCGCGTGGGTACAACGGATGAGTTTGCAACCGCCGCGGGCGCAATAAAGACGGGCGGCATGAAGTATATCATAGCTTATGACAATGCAACACCGCAAAACAGGGCATTTGTGCCGATAGACGTGCGCATTGACGCATATTCGCCTGTGATTTCCGACCTTACGGTCACGCAAAACATAGGCAACGCGCAGGATGTGAGCGCAAAGGTGCGCGACAGCGCGTCGGGCGTAAAGCGTGTGTATGCGGCGCGTGCTTTGGGTGCAACAGAGGGTGTGGCGTTTGAGCTGCAAGCTGTGCAGGAAACAGATAAGACATTTGTGACTTATAAAGCAAAAGACCTTGCGGCAGGAGATTGGTATTTGTATGCGGCTGATAACGCAGGTAACGTGAGCAGCACGCCTGTGCCGTTCACCGTTAAAAATATTACAGATTTCTCAATCGGCGATATTTCGCAATATTGGGACGGGCTCGGAGCTCCTACGGCGGCAAGCTCGCTTATTGATGCCAACAAGGCGCTTTTGTGGAGCGGAAAAGCCAACCAGACAGGGGAAAAGGAATCCCCCGTGCTGTGGCGTGTAACGCGCAGCGGCAACCGCGAGCTTGTGATGCGCACAGAATATCAGCAGGGCGGGGCATATAAGGACGGCACGCTTGATACGCGCAAGGTAATGCTTGTGACCGCTTCTAATGAGGGCGGCGTACCGCGCAATATGGGTACGCTCACAAAGACAATCGGCATTGCTCCGACATCGCTTAACACGGTTATCGGTACAGATTCGCAGACAATGCGCGTGTTTAACCGCGTTACGGACGGCACGCTTAGCATCGGCAATGTAAACGGTACACTAAGGACGGCGGCGGCGGGCGGCAAAATTGACATAACCTACAGCGGAGCGACAGCGTCGAGCATTGGTAATGATGTGTATGCGGGCGTTATGCTTGTGAACAAGCTGACGCATGAAAAATATCAAGCGCGTGTGCAGAAGATAACGGCGGCGGACGGCAGCGTGAGCTTTGTTCTTCCCGCTACCTTGCCAAACGGCAGCTATGCGGCGTTTATGTGGGCGGAAAATGAGCAAAAGCAGCAGGCGAGCGAGCCTGTGCGCTTTACAATAAATGTGGGCGTAACGCCCGAAACCACTCCGCCGGCAATGTCGGGCGGGGCACAGAGCCCTGCGGGCGCGGCGGCTGCTAAGACGGTAACCGTAACCATTACGGACGCAAACGGGGTTTCAAACGCATTTATTTCTATGGATAAAAATGCTGTGAGCGGTCTTTCGATGAGCGCAAACGGCAGCAATGTGTATGAAAGCCAAAAGGTTGTAACGAACGGCGTATATTACGCGATTGCGTATGATGTGTTTGGCAACAGAACTGTTTCCGCGCCGATAGCGGTGTCGGGCATTTCGTCGGCGACTGCGCCTGTCATCACAAATGCGAAGCAAGATACAGAAGACGCGGTGGCGGCAAAGAGCGTTGTTGCAGATGTTGCGGCGGGCAGCGGCGGAGCAGTTACAAGCGTGTATTTGACAACGCGTGACAACTCTGTCGGTTTTGACGCCGGCAAGGGCGATATTTCGATGACGCTTACGGCGGGCACGAATTATAAGAGCACAGCGACCGTAAGCAAAACGGGCATATATTATGTTGTGGCATATGACGCGGCAGGCGGACGTGCAGAAGTGCGCGTGATTGTCGACAAGCTTGCGCTTGTGGCGGCCGATGATGTCAGCGCATATTATGACGGCATAATAAGCGGCAAGGGCACAAACGCGAGAGCAATGGTTTGGATGGGCGGATGGCGGCAGACAAACGGCGCGCTGACTCCTACACCGATGTTGTGGCGTACGCTTGAAGCGAATGCGGCAGGTATCACGTTATTGTCAGAGTATGCGCCTTATACAGCATATTTCGATCAAAACGCGACAAATAAAAACCAGTTCTGGTATAACAATACAAATACGACAAGCAGTGACTTGCGCGCATGGATGAACGGCAGTGCCGGTATGTTGACAGACCCGATTTACGGACGGTTTGTAACCAACGATACAGCTTATCCGTCATTCTATATGAATGCCTTTAATGATGTTGAGCAATCGGCGATTTTGCCTACGCGCATAAATACCGAGGCGGGCAGTGCTTCTGCGTGGGGCGGTGCTTACGGCAACAACGGCACAAGTTATTCGGTGCTGGATAAGGTATATTCGATTTCTTCTGCAACCGCGCAAAACACTAAATATTTTGCGGATGACGCGGGCAGAAAGGCTGTGGGTACGCCTTATGCTAAGACTGCCGCGGGCAGCATGACAGGCGGAGTGCTCGCCGATATAGGCGGATATTCTAAGTGGTGGCTCGGCTCTCCCGATACAGCGGCGGGCAATGCGGGCGCGGTGGATGCGCTTGGCGTTGTAGGAAGCGGCGCGGTTACAGATACAACAAGCGGCGCGCGTCCGGCGATAACCCTTGACCCGTCAAAGGTAGTGCTTACAGCGGCGAAAAATGACGGCACAGCTCCCGCGCCTATCGGCGGGGAAGTGGTGCTTCCCGCGGCGGCAGGTACAGCGCCGACGGCGTTTAGCACGACTTATGATGCAGGAAGCTCGTTCCGTGTGTTCTCGCGCGGCGGGCAGGATATTAAGTTTAGTATTTCGGGGTATGCGGGCGTAAGCTCTATTTCACTGAATTATACAGACGCGACATTTGGCAAAGATAATTACATTTCCGCAATGCTTGTAAACACGGCGGATAAAACTAAGTGGGTCGGACGTGTTGCGGCGGTAAGTGCGGCAACGGGTACGGTTACCATAAAATTGCCTGTAAACGTGGGCGCAGAGGGCTACAAGCTTTATGTGTGGAACGAAAGTGAAGCGCTTAGAAACACCAGTGCCCCCGCGATGTTTGCGATAGACCAAATAGGTCCGCTTATCAGCAGCGTGGTAAACGACCCCGACACATGGACGAACAAAGACACCCGCAGAATAGAAGCGGTGGTTGCTGCGCGCGGCGCGGCAGTAGACCCCACAAAGGTGTTTATAGCGGACAAAATAGACGATCTTATAACCGCGCCTACAAATGTGTTCCTTACGCCTAAGCCGTTTGTGAATGATATTTATGAAGCAACGGTGAAAGACGGCGGCAATAAATATTTGATTGCATATGATACGGCGGGAATGCGCAGTGCGTTTGCGTTTGGTATTAAGATTGATAAGCTTTCGCCTAATATTTCAAATGTAGTAATAGGTTCAGAGCTTGGGTATTCGCAAGAGGTTTCCGCGCAGGTGGTGGACAGCCAGTCGGGCTTGGATGTGAATAATGTATTCGCAAGCCGTATCGCAGACCCCGCAACAGTCACAAAGGATATATTCTTCAAGCAGAGCACAGGTAATTTGTTTATCGGTACTGTTCCTGCGGGTGTGTGGTATTTGTACGCGGTCGATATGGTAGGCAATCTTTCGCAAGAGCCGTTTAAGTTTACGGTAACGGCAACAGAAGACCCCGCAATCGGCGATATGAGCCAGTATTATGACGGTATTTCGGCGGGCGGGCTAAACGAGAGCAATAGGGCAATGGTGTGGTTTGGGCAATATCCGCAAGGCTCGGCAGGCACGGATAATTCGCCTGTGCTTTGGCGCACCCTTGAAAGCGGCACAAGTTCGGTGATGTTGCTGAGTGAATATAGCTTGGCGCGTATTCCAAAGGATGCACAGTCATCCCCGGGGTATAACCAGTATTGGTATAATGCAACATATGACAGAAGCAGCACACAGCGCGCATGGATGAATGGCTTAAACAGCGTTTATACCGGCGGCAACGGCAACTATGATTTTTCAAATGCGGCGGCAAGCAGTAAAATTATGCAGGGATTTTTGCCGAGTGCATTTACAGCAGCACAACAGGGATTGTTGACGAATACAATGATTGCTGCCGAAGCAGGCGCAAGCGGGGCATGGGGAAGCGGCGGAGCAGTGCAGGATAAGCTCTTTGCATTGAGTGCCGCAGAAGCCGCTACGGCAAAATATTTCCCGACGGATGCTTCGCGCAAGAATATTCTTACGTCCTTTGCATTATCGGCAAACGGTACGTTAGGTACACCGGCAGAAACGCCCATAGGCGGTTATTCTTCATGGTGGTTGAGAACTCCGAGAACAGATGCTGCCGACGGCGGAATGTATGTAACATCTGCGGGCACGGTAGCGGGTCATTCACCTACCGCCGATTCTGAGGGGCAGCGTATAGCGACAAAAGTAAATTCGTCAAAGATTGTACTTACAACGGCGGGCAGCACGGGCGGCGCACCAACGACAACAGGCGGAACGCTTACAAAGGTAAGCGGCACAGCACCTACGGCATTCAGCACGACCTATGCGGCAGATTCGCAGTCTATGCGCGTATTTGAAAAGGTGACGGACGGCAGCTTGACGCTTGGGCGCACCAATGCGCGTACCGCAAACGTTGTGGCGGCGGGTGACCCTGTAACAGTGAAATATTACGGCGCGACAGCTTCCGCAAACAATTACTTTAACATTATGCTCGTAAATATGACGACGCATGAAAAATGGCAGGGACGTTTGTCGGCGATTACGGCGGCGGACGGCGAGGCAACATTTAACGTACCCGCAGGGCTTGCAAACGGCAAATATGCGGCGTATGTGTGGAACGAGGACGAGAGCACGAAAAAGGCGTCCGCACCGCTGAAATTCGGCGTAAATGTGGGAACATCTCCGTTAGACCCCAATCCGCCTGTTATCACAAATGCAAAGCAAGCACCGGAAATCACGGCGCAGGTGAAGCATGTGACGGTGGACATCACAGACAATGTCGGTGTTTCTAACGCATTCTTGTCGCTTGATGCCAACGCACTTTCGGGCACGTCTATGACGCCTGTAGGCACGGCAAACGGTTGGACAAGCGGGAATCTATACTATAATGGTACATATTATGTAATCGCCTATGACGCGGCGGGCAACCGCGCGGTTTCGGCGGGCGTAAAGGTTGACGGAATAGCCAACCCGAACACTCCTGTTATCACAAACGCTAAGCAGGTTTCAAAAGCTGTGGCGCGCACACAAAATGTGCAGGCGGATGTGGCGTTTGCGGGCGGTATTGCGGCGGGCGCAAATGTGTTCTTGGCGGCAGACCCGAACGCGGCAACAGGCACGGCTATGCCGCTTTCGGCGGGCTCGACCTACATCACAAGCACGGGCGTAAGCAAAAACGGCGTATATTATGTAATCGCTGTGGATGCAAGCGGAAATCGCGCTTCAGAGCGCGTGTATGTAGACAAAATAGCCACAGTTTCCGATACGGATATTGCAAAATGGTATGACGGCATTGTGGGCGGCAACGCGACAAACTCGCGGGCAATGGTGTGGTTTGGCGGATGGCAGCAATCGGCGGGCGCAAGCGCTAAAGAGCCTTTGTTGTGGCGTACGCTTGAAAGCACAATAGGAAATATAACGCTCACCACAGAGTATGCTCCATATACTTCATATTTTGATAAGTCGGCTGATGGAAACAAAAATCAGTTCTGGTATAACAATGCCAATAACACAAGCAGTGATTTGCGCGCGTGGATGAACGGCAGCGAGGGCATGGTTACAGACGCGAAATATGGGCGGTTTATCACCAACGATACCACCTATCCCTCTTTCTATATGAACGCATTCAGTACGGCGGGCAAATCGGCGATTTTGCCGACGCGCATTGATATTGAAGCGGGCAATGCTTCTGCATGGGGCGGCGCTTACGGCAACAAAGGCGCAGGATATTCTGTGGCAGATAAGGTATATGCCATTTCCGCGGCAGATGCAGGGAGCAGTAAGTATTTTGCGGATAACGCGGGCAGAAAGACTGTCGGCACGCCTTATGCTAAGACCGCTGCGGGCAGCATGACAGGCGGAGTTCTCGCCGATACAGGCGGATATTCCAAGTGGTGGCTCGGCTCTGCTAATGCAACGGCGGGCAATGCAGGCACGGTGGACGCGGGCGGCGCAGTGGGAAGTGGCTCGGTTTCAGATACAACGAGCGGTGCACGTCCTGCAATAAATCTTGACCCGTCAAAGATTGTTCTTACGGCGGCATCACAAACAGGCAGTACGCCAACCTTAAACACCGATCTTTCGTCGGCGGCGGCAACGGCTTCGGGCGCAGCACCTACATCCTTTAGCACAAGCTATACGGCGGGCGCTTCCTTCCGCGTATTTGCACGCGGCGGCAACGGTGCGCTAAATGCGCAGCTCGGGCGCGCGGCAGGCTCTGCGGATGCGGTGGTTCGTTATTCAAGCGCGACCTACGAAAAGGACAACACATTCCTTGCGGGAATGCTTATAAATAAAACAACAAAGCAGAAATATGCGGCACGTTTTGCACCCACGGCGGATATTGGGTATGGAGCGGTGAACATCAAGCTTCCTGCGGACGCGGGAACGCATCCTGAAAATTATGTGCTGTATGTGTGGAACGAAAACGAGCTTACAAAGAAAACAAGCGACATGGTGATGTTCGACAGCTTGGTGTCGGATCACACTCCGCCTGAAGTATTAACAGCAGTTCCTAATCCAAATGACGGATTATGGACAAAGAGCAAGACCATAAAAGCAACGGCGTTTGATTCTGAAACAGGCGTAATGAAGCTGTTCTGGTCGGATAAAGCTTCGGGTGCCGTCACAGGCACAGAGGGCTTTGTGTTTGACGCGCTCACAAATACATGGGAATGCGCGCCCATAGATAAATCGGGCACATATTATGTGTATGCTGTTGATAACGCCGGCATTGTAAGCCCTAACGGCTTTAAGGTAATCGTGCCGAACGTTGACCATACTGCACCTACGGGCGGAATATCTGTTAAGGATAACGCAGGCTTAGGGTGGGAGTGGCTCGAAAAGTTTATCGAGGTAATCACATTTAACAACTACAGCAAGGATAACAAGACAGTAACCCTTACATCGGCGGATGAGGCAGGCGGCAGCGGCGTTAAGAGCGTGAAATATATGCTGGCGGCGGCGGGGCTCAGCAAGGCGGAAATAGCGGCAGACACAGTCGTTTGGACGGCATATAATGATTTACTGAAACCTGTGTTAAAGCCGAACGATAAATATATTGTGTATGCGCGCATTGATGACGTTGCAGGCAATATCAAATATCTATCGAGTGACGGAATGGTGTTTGATAACTTAGTGCCGCTTACAGGCGGTGTATCAACAATAATAACGACACCCGCGGTTGTAAACGGATATATGACTGAAAACAACGCGAATTACAGCATAGAAGCGACAGGAATCGCCGATATGGTAAGCACGGGCGATGTTTCCAAGCTTCCTAATGTTGAATCGGGCGTGAAGAATGTATATCTAATGCCTACGGCGGAGGAAACAGACACCGCAAAGGCAATCTATGAGCTTACAAAGCTGGGCGATAAATATGTCAGCACCACCATGGCGCGGCCCGATACTTCCTTTACAGGCTATGTGAAAGCGCTTGATAATGCAGGAAACTGGAGCACGGCGGCGACGGGCATTAAGACAGAAATAAAGGTAGACATTACCGCCCCGATATTCGGCGAATTGTGGCAAGAGCCGCAAATAGGCGCAAACAAGCAGCTCGGCACGTTTGTAACTGACGCTGTAGGGGAAAGCGGAATTGCGCAAGTATGGCTTGCCGCTACCGCGGATGAACCTTATTCCGATGCGAAAAAGCTCACAGAAAGCCCCGCTGAAAAGGGCAGATACGGCATTACCATTCCTATGCCGTCTGTGGAAACAACTTATTACATAATCGCCGTTGACGGTGTCGGGCATAAGAGCGTTACAAATGCCTTTACAGTGGGCGGTGTAGACAGAGAACCTCCGGTAATCGGGAAAATATCTACGGTTGGCGCAAATGAGGTTTCGGCAATAGTGACAGACGCAAAATCGGGCATGGGCGTGGTATATCTTGCGACAACAAGCACGGCAACAAGCGGTGTTCCTATGCGCCGTATCGGGCATACGAGTGAATATGTATCATCCTCGCTTGCGGCGGCGGGCAACTACTTTGTAGTGGCATATGATAGGGCAGGAAACCGCAGTGTTAAGGCATATACGACGGCAGGGCTGGATGTTACGCTGCCTACAGGAACGGCTAAACAGTCGCCCGACGGCATGGCTGCAAGCAAGCAGCTTTCGGCACGCTTTACCGACCCTAACGGCGCGGCAGGCGAGCTTGTTTCGGGAATAAATCCGTTGCGTGTATATTATTCCGCTGCACAAAATGCTGCGGAAACAGCGGCAATTTTGATGAACGTGCAGCCCGATGGCGGCTTCTTGTCAGGGCCGCTCACACAGACAGGCAATTACTATGTATTTGCATATGATAAAGCAGGCAACCGCAGTGCGGATGTGGAAGTGGCAGTAAACGGTGTGACAGGAACAGAGTCACAGCCGGTAGACCCGATAACCCCTGAGGAAATCAGCGGATATTATCAGGGCGGCGGCACAGGCGCGGCAATGGATAGCACAAAAGCGCTTGTTTGGATGGGCACTACGCCCACATTGTTCCGTACACTCGGCACGGGAAGTGACCTTATGCTCATCACAGAGCACGCACAAGGCACAGCCGCGTTCGGCAACAGCAAGGAATATTCGTCAAGCACGTTAAAGGGCGTTATGAACACCTTTGCGGGCAATTTGGGAAGCATTCCGGGGCTTAGGACGGTGGATCTTACAGATGTCGGCGTTACGGCGCAAAGCGTTTATCCGCTTGAATATACAAGCGGTGCAGGGATAATGAACACATCATATTTCCCGCAGAGCGATGCAAGCCGTATGGCGGGGCAGATAGAAACACCTACAAGCGGTGTTAATTGGTGGACGCGTACAGGGCACGCATCAAGCTCGCGTGCGTGGCTTGTAATGGGCGCTAACGGTGTACCGCAAAGCTATATGCCGTCCAGCATGCAGGGCTATCGTCCGGCACTTTCCCTAAATGCGACAGACGCGATTTATGTGGCGGCAGGGGATAACGGCGCTGCACCGACGCCTACAGGTACGCTCGTGCGTACAATGGGCGCGTTTAAGTCGGTGGACGAGGGCACGGCAAGAATAGGAAACGCGGGCGCGCCGATAAGCAACGCGCAGACTTTCCGCTTGTTCTCCAGAAATAACACAAACGCGTCCTTGGGAACGAAAACTCAAGTGACGGCGGCAACGGGCACACAGCTAAAGATTGACTATACAGGCGCATCCTTTGGGGCGGATAACTTCCTTGGCGTTATGCTTGTTAATAAAACCACGCATGAAAAGTGGACGGCGCGCGTCGGGAATATCGGCGCGGCAACGGGGCAGCAAATCATCACTATACCCGAAAGCGCTATGAATGCGGATTATCTGTTGTATGTGTGGAATGAAAACGAAGCGGGCAAGAATGCTTGTACACCGGTGATGTTTAACATGAACGGCATTCGTCCGCTTGACCAGCCCAAGGTTATGAGCGTCACACAAACTCCTGCGGAATGGTCTAATGCGGCAACGCCAAAGACGGTAACGGCGCAGGTGACATTTGGGGCGGGCGCGCTCAACAAAAAGGTAGAGATTGCGCAAAACGCAGACGGCACAGGCGCGAGATACCAAATGCCCGTGCAGCCAAACGGCAGCTATGTGACAACAGAGGTCAAAACGGGCGGCGTGTGGTATGTTTTCGCAACAGATGTCACAGACAATGTGGCTTCCACCATGCCTGTAAAAATCACCATAGACACTGCCCCGCCGACTGCGGAGCACGTGAAGCTCGGGCATACAAACGCGATAGAAGCGGAATTTAAGGATATTGAAAGCGGAGTTGCAAAGGCGTGGTGGTCGGCGAATGCGGACGGCTCGGCGGCGGTGGAAATGACGCTTACAAACGGTGTATATATGACGCCGGTGCTTACAGAGCCGCAGACCTATTATGTGTTTGCAGAAGACATAGTGGGCAACAAAACCGCTGTAATGCCTGTGGATGCAACGCTGTTCTATGATACAACAGCGCCCGATATTGGAAACGTGCTGTTTGAAGATTTGGGTACGGGTACAACGCGCGTGAGCTTTACCGCCGAAGATATTGCCAAGGGCAAAGAGCCTGCGGTGGGCGTGAAGCTTATGCAGTGGAAAAAAGGCACAGCAGGAACGTATGCCGATGTTACAAAGAACACGGCATATGCAGACGGCAACCATTATTACTTTGAAATACCGACTGCGGAGGCATTCGGCACAGAATATTATCTGCGTGCAGAGGACTGGGCAAGCAACGTAAACGAGATACGCGCAATGGATCAAAAGGGCACAATAAGCGTGAGCGCCCCTGCAAAGATGTTGTTTGCGGTATATCCGAACGTGCTCGGTCAGCAGTTCTTCTCGCCCGAATATGAAGTAAAGAACAACAGCGAAACGCTGAAAACGCGTGTAGACGTTGTAGACTTCCGCACCGCGAAAAATGCGGACGGTTCGGCAAACGAATTTACACTTGCGGCGCAGGGCACGGCGTTTGAGCAAAACGCCAAGCAGATTTCGCTGTATATGCAGCCGGGGGCAGTTCCGGGGGCGTTTGGAGCATTTGGGAAATATAATCTGATGCCCGATGTGCTCACCTATGATAAGGGTCTGACACTCGGCTCGCTCACACCTAAGACTGTGGGCGGCACGGCGACAGAGCAGGGCAAATATACATTTGCGGGGGATATACCGAGCTATGACCTGCTAAAGCTCAAGGACATCACAATGCGCGCGGGCTTCTCAATGACTATGCGTTTTGAAAAAGACAACGTGGGTTGAGCACGGCTGCATAATGAAAGCCGATATGCCACCGCGGGCGGTAAAAGACAGATAAAGCAAAGGATGAGCAATGGAACAGCAGCAAACAGAAAAAACAAAAAAAAGTGCAAAACCAATAATTATAATATTGGTGGCAGTGATAATCGTGCTTGCGGCGGTGCTCATTTTATGGATGAACGGCGTGATAGGCGGCAAGGCAGCCTTTGTGGTGGACGATAAGGCAGGGGCGATAAGCGATATGGCGCCCGAGGATATTGCGGCAAAGCTGCAAAA
>JAVXIJ010000038.1:0-11847 GCA_036648415.1 Christensenella sp. | reverse complement strand
CAAAAAAGGTCGGTACAACATTCTGTACCGACCTCTTCTACAGCTTATTCAGCCTGCCATTTTGCTCTGCCGTGCGTATAAGTCGGAAGCAGCAACGGCGACACCTTATCGCTCACTATTCCCGCGTCCTTCATTTCCTGCGCAAAAGCGGCTACGTGCCCAAGCGTAAGCTTGCCGACGCTCACATCCTTAGCTTTTGCAGAAGCATTTCTGCCCGCGTTGCGTCCAAACACGATAATATCAAGCAGCGAATTTCCCATCAAACGATTTCTGCCGTGTATTCCGCCCACCGCTTCACCCGCAACATACAAATTGTTGACTCCGCTCATACCGTCTGCGGTAATACTTATTCCGCCGTTTTGATAATGCAGTGTCGGATATACCAATATAGGCATTTTACGAATATCTATATCATATTTTTCATACATTCTGAGCATAGCGGGCAAACGCTTTTCGAGCGTACCCTCGCCGTGAATAATATCAATCATGGGCGTATCCAGCCACACTCCGCAGCCCTCAAGCGCGTTCACGCCTAATCGGCGCGCCGTACATTCGCGAATAATGGATGCCGCCGCCACGTCACGCGTTTCCAAAGGATGCATAAATGCAACCCCCTCTGCGTTCACAAGCATCGCTCCCATAGAGCGCACCTTTTCCGTCACCAACGCTCCGAAAATCTGCTCCGGGAATGCCACCCCCGTCGGATGATATTGCAGCGTATCCGCATAAAGCAGCTTTGCGCCCACGCGATATGCCAAAATCAGCCCGTCCGCCGTTGCGCCGTAATGGTTAGAGGTCGGAAAGCCCTGATAATGCAGCCTGCCCGCTCCGCCTGTCGCCAAAATCACCGTTTTTGCACGAGCAATCATATATTCGCCCGTTTCCATATTTTGCAGCACCGCGCCTGCCGCGTTGCCCTGCTCATCAAGTATAAGCTCCACCGCCGCCGTAAAATCCACTATCGGTATGCCGCGGTTCATCACCTCATCGCGCAGCACGCGCATTATTTCCGCGCCCGAATAATCACGCGCCGCGTGCATACGTTTGCGCGAAGTTCCGCCGCCGTGCGTGGTTATCATCGTTCCGTCAGGTGCTTTATCAAACATCACGCCAAAATCGTTGAGCCACTTTACAGCCCCCGGCCCTTCTGTGACAAGCTTTTTTAAAAGAGCCGGCTTATTTGCATAATGCCCGCCGCCAAGCGCGTCAAGATAATGTATTGCCGGGGAATCATTTGCTTTATCCGCCGCCTGTATGCCGCCCTCCGCCATCATGGTGTTGGCATCTCCCATACGCAGCTTTGTAACAATCATGACGTTTGCGCCGCCGTTGTTTGCCTCAATCGCCGCGGACGCGCCCGCGCCGCCGCCGCCGATTATGAGCACATCCACGTCATATGCAACACTCTCAAGGTCAAGCTTTAAATTTTCCACACGGCTGTTTGCCTGTAAAAGCGCCGCCAATTCCTTAGGAACCTTCTCCCCTTTATTGGCACCGAGCTTCAAATCTTCAAAGCCATCCTCAACATAATCGGGATGAAATTTCTTCAATAACTCATGCTTTTCGTCGGCGGTCATCCTTGCCGGCTCCATACCGATTCTCACTGCTCTTGTTGCCTCAACTTTTTCTGCCGAAGCAAGCATTTCCGGTGTAAACATACTTTCCGCCTCCTTAGTCATCCGCTATTTCGTTTTCGTCTTCTATCTTTCTGTGGTTATACAGTTCCTTTAATTCTTCTATCGGCTTTGCCGCCACGTCCTCCAAAAGCTGTGTGAAATCACCATGCTCAATGCCCGCGACACGCTCTGTCAGGTGCTTTGCCTCAGGCGCAATATACTTGCCCGTGAGCCTGCGCGCCAAAAGTGCCACCTGCGGATGCGAAATCTCTGCGGGGCAACGCGCACTGCACGCACCACACATCACGCAATCAAAGGAAAGCTCTGCGCATTTATCATATTCTCCGCGCTGCGCGTGCGCAATATACTGCATTACGCTCAAATCCTGCGTACACGCTTTGGTGCAAGCATTACAACCGATACACTTGTAAATTTCGGGATAAAGCTGCATCATAATCTGCTCATCCGCCCGCACCTTGTTTATGTCATAAAGCGGCTTTACAATCGGGAAATACGGCAGTGTTGCAACAAACATATTGTCCTCAACCGTTGTCTGGCACGCCAAACAAAAATGCAGCGTGTTATCCCCCTTTATGCGATAAATCGTGGCGCACGCGCCGCAAAATCCGTTGCGGCAGCCACAGCCGCGCACCAATTTATATCCTGAATATTCCATCGCGCCCATGATAGTAAGGCCCGACGGCACAGCATATTTTTTGCCCATCAGAAAAACATTTACCATTTTTTCCATAACTCATTCCTCCGAGTCAATATTCGTCCGGCAGTTCCTCAAGCTCATCACAGCGGAAAACCGGTCCATCTTTACACACATATTTTGATCCGATATTACAGCGCCCGCACTTTCCGACGCCGCATTTCATTTTAAGTTCCATTGTTGTGTACACCTGCGTTTTATCAAACCCAAGCTCACCCAACGCCTTAAGCACAAATTTAATCATAATGGGCGGTCCGCACACAAGCACGGTTTTATCGGTGCTGAACCCGAGCTCCGTCACATAGTTCGGAACAAATCCCACGTGCCCGTCCCACTCGCTCTGCTCGCGGTCTATTGTAAGATGCACCGTAACATTTTCGGCACGCGACCACTCTTCTCTTATTTCATTTATGTCCACTAAATCTTCCATCGAACGCGAACCGTAAACTATATCAACTTTTCCATAGTTTTCTCTGTAATGCAAAACATAATTTATCACCGAGTGCAGCGGCGCAAGCCCTATGCCACCCGCAATAAACAGCAAATCCTTGCCCTTAAGCTCCGTTTCCATCGGAAACCCGTTTCCGTACGGCCCGCGAATGGTTATTTGCTGCCCGACGTCCATTTGATGAAGCCACTCTGTAAGACATCCGCACTTTTTTATGCTGAACTCCATAAATTCCGTGGTTGTGGGTGAGGACGTGATGGAAAACATCGCTTCCCCCACTCCCGGAATGGAAAGCATCGCGCACTGCCCGGGCATATGCTTAAAGCAAACTCCCCCTGTAAGTGCGGTCGCGCGGAAAGTTTTTACGTCCGGCGTATCCGTTCTTATATCCGTAATGACTCCGATTTGCGGAATCAAGGTGTCCTGTCTGTTCATTCTTTCTCCGCCCCCAACTCTTTTATCACTTTTACAATGTTCATGGAAATAGGGCACTTCGCAACACATCTGCCGCAGCCCACGCACGAATATTCACCGTTGTTGTTCGCCGGAAAATACACCAGCTTATGCATAAACCGCTGACGAAAACGCTCTAATTGGCTTTTGCGCGGATTACCGTGCGCCATCATCGTGAAATCCGAATACATACACGAATCCCAACAACGGTAACGCTCAATGCCCTTGCCCGTGTCAAAATCACGAATATCGTAACACTGGCAGGTCGGGCAGACAAATGTGCAGGTGCCGCAGCCTATGCACGCAGCGGAAAGCTCCGCCCATTTCGGCGAATCAAAAAGCCTTTCTGTTGCCTCCGCGCCAAACACATCAAGCTTCAAATCTTTCAACGGAAGCCTTTTTAACACCTCTTTTGTCGTCTGTACACTTTTTTCTGTTTCCGATTTATCCGCAGGCTCAAGCATCGGAAGCTCTGACAACAACCCCTCGCCTTTTTCAGTGAGTGCCTCTAAATACAGCGTGTCGTTTGCAATCCACGCGGAAACATCGCCCTTGGGCGCACACGGGTCAATGCCAAAGGTCGTGCAAAAACAGGTTTCCTCCGGCTCTGTGCAAGCCAAAGAAACAACTACACCGCTTTCTCTGCGCGCCTTGTAATATGTGTCCACAGGGTCTGACAAAAACACCATATCAAGTATCTCAAGGCTTTTTGCGTCACACGCACGCACGCCAAACACCACAAACGGCGCATCCGGCACATCGGGCGCGCTGACCTTGATTTCCTTGCCGCGCATCTCAAACGCAACCAAATCCTCGCTCTGCGGGAAAAATAAATCCTTAGGGGATTGCACAGTATGCAGCGTATCAAGGCTTACTCTTGCGCCCTCCTGCCATTTCCCGAAATTCACCTTGCCTTTTTCCTTTATCGGGAGATACAATGCCCGCTTTTCAGCGATTGCCGTGTAAAGCTCACCGATACGGCTCATAGCCAATTTTTGCATTATTTGCTCCCTCCCTTGCCGGGTTCTGCATCTTCCTTGGTGTAGTCCACCAGCGGCCATGCAGAGCTGTCGTCCGCACCCGCCTGATATTCACCGTAAAGATTATCTATATCCTTTATAAACTTGCGATTCAAAAGGTGCAGCGGAATCCCCTGCGGGCATACACGGCTGCATTCTCCGCAATCTGTACATCTGCCTGCAACGTGAAACGCGCGAATAATGTGGAACATATTTTCTTCAAATGTATCGGTATTTGCCTTACTCGCAATTCCCGACGCGTCATTATCAAATACGCATTTAAGGCACGAGCACGCCGGGCACACATTTCTGCACGCATTACAGCGTATACACCGTGAAAGCTCTCCCCGCCAAAAATCAAACCGCTCATCAGGCGTCATTTTCTCTATTTTTTCCACCATTCCAAAACGATTTCTCGCAGGGTTTGGGGAGGCAAACGGGTCACTTATTACCTCATCCGCCACCATGTGCTCATTTCCCTTGCACACTCCGCAGCGCTCAAGCAGCACATCGCTTGTTTTGCACGTTTTTTCGCCGTACATTGTGTCTAAATCCAGCGTTCCGTCCTGCTCCGCAATGCTTGTTATTCCCTTTATGCCCTTTGCGCGCAGCTTTTCTATGTCCGCAATGCCGTGGCACGGAATACCCAACACATAAACCGCTTCCCTGTTAATTCTATGTTCCTTTAACAGCTGATTAAAGCTGTATGTATCACACGGCTTCAAAAGCGCAAGCACTCTGCCCTCTTTTTTGCTCTCCGCAATCAAATATTTGCTTAAGTTTGCGCCGCAAAAGCTGTTATACACCATATCATCAAGGTTATCCGCAGTGAAAACCGCGGGCGTATTATCGTAACAATATTCCCCGTTTTTCCACCCCAACACTCTATCAACAGTTCCGTCCGCCAATAGCGCGCGCGCTTTTTCCTTTATTGCCGCCTCTATTGCTTGCATCTCAAATCCTCCAACTTCTTGTTCTCACCAAGCTCATGAATGGTGTGCACAAAATCGTTCATGACCTGCGCAAATCGCTGTCCCTCTGCGGCGGAAACCCATTCCACGCGCGTACGGCCTTTTTCAATACCCAAATATTCAAGCATATTAAACAACAGCGTCATTCTGCGCCGCGCATAATAATTTCCTGTCGTGTAGTGACAGTCCCCCGGGTGACAGCCGTTTATAATAACGCCGTCAGCACCGCGCGCAAACGCGCGTAAAATAAACATAGGGTTTACTCTGCACGAGCAAGGCACGCGAATAATCTTCACATTTGCAGGATAATTAAGGCGGCTTGTGCCCGCCAAATCCGCACCCGCATAACTGCACCAATTACAGCAAAACGCGACAATAAGCGGTTTGAATTCGCCTTTTTTCTGCTCATTTAATTCTTGCATATCGCATCCACCTCCGCCATAATCTGGCTGTTCGTAAAGCCCTTAAGATCCATAGCTCCCGACGGGCAGGTCACCGTGCACGCACCGCAGCCCTGACAAACAGCTTCATTTACCACCGCCACTCTGCGCGTTTGCCGCACACCGTGGTCGTTTACTTCTTTTTCCACATATTCTATTGCGCCGTAAGGGCACACCCGCTCACACGCCGAGCACCCATTACACAAAAGCTCATTGCTTTGCGCAACACATGGGTTACAGGTGAGCTTATCCTTTGCCAGCAGCCCGATAACCTTTGCCGCCGCCGCGCCTGCCTGCGCAACCGTTTCGGGAATATCCTTAGGCCCTTGGCACACCCCCGACAAAAACACGCCCGCCGTCGGGCTTTCCACAGGTCTGAGCTTAGGATGCGCTTCCGTGAAAAAGTCGTTGGTGTCCATGCTCGCCGTAAGCATCGTGCCTAACGAGCGCGCGCTTTTATCAGGCTCTATCGCCGTTGCCAACACCACCATATCCGCGTCAATGTTCATTTGTCTGTTATTTATAAGGTCCGCCGCCTGCACGTGCAAAACGCCGTCCTCCTCCGCAACCTTGCCGACCATGCCCTTTACATAGTTTACATCATACTGCTCTACCGCGCGCCGCTGAAATTCATCAAAGTTCTTTCCGGGCGTTCTTACATCAATATAGAACACATAAACCTCTGTATCCGGATATTTTTCACGCACGAGCATTGCGTGCTTTGCCGTGTACATACAACATATCTTTGAGCAGTACGGCTTGCCGCAATCATCTGTACTACGCGAACCGACACACTGCACAAATACGATTGTTTTGGGGTGCGCACCGTCAGACGGCCGGCGCAGAATGCCTTTTGTAGGGCCTGCCGCGTTCATCAACCGCTCAAACTCAAGCGATGTCACCACATCCTTGCTCTGCGAATACTGAAATTCATCATAATCCGTAAGCTCAATCGGGTTAAAGCCTGTCGCCAAAATAATTGCACCGTACTCACGCGTTATAATTTCATCCTGTTGTTCAAAATCAATAGCGTGTGACGGGCAAACCTTTTCGCACAGCCCGCATTTACCTGTTTTATAGTGAATGCACGCCTCATGGTCAATCACCGGAACATTCGGAATCGCCTGCGCAAACGGAATATATATCGCCCCGCGATTGGAAAGCCCCATGTTAAATTCACTTTTACTCTTTTTAGACGGGCACTTCTCTGTACACACTCCGCAGCCTGTGCACGCATCCGCGTCCACATTACGCGCTTTTTTACGAATATCCGCCTTGAAATTACCTACAAAGCCCGATACCTTTTCCACTTCGCTCCATGTGTATAAATTGATTTTATCATGCTGTGCTGCATCCACCATTTTAGGTGTCAATATACACGCCGCACAATCAAGCGTGGGGAAAGTTTTATCAAGCTGCGCCATTTTGCCGCCGATAGTGGGCGATTTTTCTACAATGTCTACCTCATAACCCGCATCCGCAATATCAAGCGCCGTGCTGATTCCCGCAATGCCTCCGCCGATTATAAGCGCGCGCTTCACAACCGGGCTTTCACCCGCCGTAAGCGGCGTATTAAGAATAAGCTTTGCGACCGCCGAACGCGCAAGTATTATCGCCTTTTCCGTGCCCTCCGCCTTATCCTTATGTATCCACGAGCACTGCTCGCGTATATTTGCAATCTCCACCATATACGGGTTTAACCCCGCGCCCTCCGCCGTTCTGCGGAAGGTTGCTTCATGCATTCTCGGTGAACACGAACAAATAACGATACCTGTAAGGTCATGCTCACGAATCGCGTCTTTTATCTTGGTTTGCCCAACCTCTGAGCACATATACTGATAATCTGTGGTAAAAACAACACCCGGCTCACTTTTCATAGCCTCCGCCACTGCCGCAACGTCCACCGTCGCCGCAATGTTGCTTCCGCACCAACAGACAAAAACTCCTATTCTCTGCAAGAAAATCTCTCCTTTCGCCGCAACACGCCCTTTTATCCATCCCTGCGGCATCTGTAACTATTCAATATCCCAACTATTTTCCATATTTCCTAAACGCACTTACTATTGCCTGCTGCGGCATATTTTCATCCAACACAACGGGCAAATCCTGCGCTTTAAAGTGGTTTTCATCCTTTGCGCGAATAACCATGAGCCGCACCGCTTCAATGAGCTTCACAGGCTCTACCCCGCGCGGGCAGCGTTCCACACACGCATAACACGAAAGACATCTCCATAAGGATTCCGAAGCCATAAGCTCCTTAATACGCCCCTGCTTCACCATCCCCACAAACTGATGCGGGTGATATTCCATTTCATCATATGCTTGGCAGGTTCCCGAGCACTTTCCGCAGGTCATACATTTTGAAGGGTCAACGCCGCTTATAGCTATGACAGTTTCTTTTAATTTCTTTTGATCCTCCGTCACGCAGACACGCCCCCTTCCTTAAGTCCCAGCGCTTCCGCAAGCAGCTCTGTGAAATAACACACTAAAACGCCTGTTCCCGCGCTGTTTTCGTCTAAATTATAACGGCACAGCGGACACGCCGTAACAACCTCTGTCGCACCCTTCTCAGCCGCCGAGTTAAGCACCTTTTTACTCATTGCCACGGGCTCGTTCTTATCCTCTATTACCGCATAACCGCCGCAGCATTCATTACGATAAGGATAAATAATCGGCTCTGCGCCTATTGCGCGCAAAAAATCCTCTAAAATTGTTGGGTTTTCAGGATTATCAAACTGCATCTCCTTTGCAGGACGCAGCAGCAAGCAGCCGTAATACGCACCGATTTTTCTGCCCGTAAGCGGGTTTTTCACCTTGCGCTTAAGCTCATCAAATCCAATCTTGTCACGCAGCATTTCCAAATAATGCGTAACCTTTGTTTCCCCCGCATAATCCTCATCAAGCTTAAGATAATTATTGACCTTCATGCGCATATCGTCATTGTTTTGCATATCATTATTTACACGCTTCAGCACATGATGACACGCCGAGCAAAGCGTAATAAGCTCTCCGCCGCGCGCCGCGCTGTTTGCAAGTGCGCGTACCGCCGAAAGCTTTGTGGCAATTTCATCGTTTGCCATAGGGTAAACCGCGCCGCAGCACTGCCACTCCGGCAGCTCCTCAAGCGTTATCCCGAGCGCCTCTGCCGACTCTCTTGCATATTTATCAAGCTGCTTTGCCTTTGTTTTCAGTGTGCAGCCCGGATAATAATCTAAAACCATATCTTCCTCCATACTTTGCAATGCTGTGCAGCCGCGCGTGAATATCTTGTCCGACAATATTCCGCTTTACAATGCACATTCGTTCTTCATTACCCTTTACATCCGCTCTAAATCATTTCCTCCGGATGAAATACTTCATCAAACTTCTCTGCCGTCAAAAATCCAAGTCCCACACACGCCTCTTTTAACGAAATATTTTCTTTGTGCGCTTTTTTCGCTGTTTTAGCCGCATTTTCATAGCCTATATATGGGTTTAACGCCGTCACCAGCATTAACGAATTATGCAGATTATACGCCATTTTTTCTTTATCCGCCTTAATTCCCACCGCGCAGTTTTTGTTAAAGGATGCTATCCCGTCGGTCAAAAGCCGCACAGACTGTAAAAAGTTGTATATGCACACCGGCATAAACACATTCAGCTCAAAATTGCCTTGAGAAGCCGCCATGCCTACCGCTGTATCATTAGCCATTACCTGCACCGCAATCATGGTAAGCGCTTCACATTGTGTAGGGTTTACCTTTCCGGGCATTATAGAGCTTCCGGGTTCATTTTCAGGAATAAGTATCTCTCCCAGTCCGCAACGCGGGCCGCTTGCAAGCCAACGCACATCATTTGCAATTTTCATCAGATTCGCCGCCAGCGCTTTAAGCGCGCCGTGCGCAAACACCAAATCATCCTTTGATGTAAGTGCGTGGAATTTATTTTCCGCAGTCACAAACTCCTTGCCTGTGATAACACCCACCTGCTTTGCAATTTCCTCCGCAAAGCCCGCAGGCGCATTAAGCCCCGTTCCGACCGCCGTACCGCCGAGCGCAAGCTCTTTTAGCCCCGCGCACACCGATATAAGCATTGCTTTTGTTTTTTCTATCATATTGCGCCAGCCGCTTATTTCCTGCGAAAACGCAATAGGCGTTGCGTCCTGTAAATGTGTACGCCCGCTTTTTACGATTCCCTCGCTTTCCTTTTCAAGACGCGTAAATGTCGCAATAAGCGCGTCCATCTGCGGAATAAGCGCGTCCTCAATCCCTAACACCGCCGCAATGTGCATTGCCGTCGGGAAAGTATCATTTGAGCTTTGAGATTTATTTACATCGTCATTCGGGTGCAAAATATGCGCGCCTGCAATCTCGTTACCGCGATTGGCAATTACCTCATTCGCATTCATATTAGACTGCGTGCCGCTTCCCGTCTGCCACACCACCAACGGAAAATGAGCATTTAAACTGCCCGCGATTACTTCATCCGCCGCCGCCCCGATGGCATTTTTTTTGTCTTCGTCAAGCTTGCCCAAATTATAGTTGGCGATTGCCGCCGCTTTTTTCAATATTCCGAAAGCGTGCGTAATTTCGCGTGGCATCACTTCATCACCGATTTCAAAATTCTGCAAGCTGCGCTGTGTTTGTGCCGCCCAATATTTATCCGCAGGCACCTTTATTTCTCCCATAGAATCATGTTCAATACGATATTCCATATTATTTCCTCCGCTTAAAGGCTCAATTGTTTAATAACACCCTTAAGAATATCCGCACTGTGCTGAAGCTTTACAAGCTCCTCCTCCGTCATTGCAGGAAGCACATTTCCGCAAATCCCATCCGCTCCGAATATAAACGGAATACTCAAACATACATCATCAATTCCATATTCACCATGCAGCATAGAGGACACCGTCATCACACGGTTAGAGCTTCCAAACAAGCAGTCTACAATGTGGCATACCGAAATTGCAATGGCATAAAAGGTCGCGCCCTTGCGTTCGATGATCTTGCTGCCCGAGGTTCTGATGTATTTCTCTATTTCCTCAGGATTTAACTGTGACTTTATGCGTCCTACAAAATTAAATCCGCCGTCGTCATTTAAAATTTCCACGCTGCCCACGCGCGCTGTAGACCACGGAACAAAAGAGCTGTCGCCGTGCTCACCCATTACATAAGCATGAATGCTTTTTTGGCTTATATCAAGGTACTCCGCCAACCGCGACCGCAGCCGCGCAGTATCAAGTATTGTGCCTGAACCGAGTATTCTGTTTTCAGGCAAACCCGACACCTTGCAAAATGTATAAGTTAAAATATCCACCGGATTGCTGACCAAAAGATATATTGCGTCCGGCGCGTGCTTTACAATTTCAGGCGCAATCTTTTTGATGACATTTACATTGTTTTGCGCAAGGTCAATACGCGACTGCCCCGCTTTTCGCGGCATACCCGATGTGATTATTACCACGTCCGAGTCCTTCGCGTCTTCATATGTCCCTGCGTATATCTGAATGGGCGAACAAAATGGCGTGCCTTGACGAATATCCATTGCTTCGCCGAGCGCTTTTTCTGTGTTTACGTCAATCATCACAATCTCTGACGCCAAGCCATTTACCGCCATTGTGTATGTGATTGTGGAACCAACGCTCCCCGCGCCGATAATTGTTACTTTCCTGCTCATAAACCTCATCCTCCTAATAAATTGTCACATTTTAAGGCTGTATTCACCAGCCATTTTTTCACTTCTTCTCAAAAAAATCAGGCATTCCGCACCGCCGCCTTGTAATTCGGCACGCACGCCCTCTCTTTTTGACTCCGATATATACTCAGCTCAGCAAATATCCACCCGATACCTTTATTGCAATTCGCTTTTATGTGCACCCTTGCCGCACTTATCGCTTCACATAATCAAAAACAAAGTTTGTGTATATTTTAACAAATTATTTGGCTTTTGTAAACACCTACAGCGCGTTTACAGTGCAAAGTTCACGGATTTTTAACTTGCGTTTGTCTTTTTTTTCACATATTAACATTTTTCACGAAAGCTTTCTTTCAATGTGACAAAATTAGATTTTTGTTGCCTTGCCCGCCGCCCATTTATCCACCGCATAACCTTGCCGCAGACGCTGCAATTGCCGCTCACTGTAGGGGCGCTTATCCGCCCGCCGCCCTTAACTTTGGTCTCCGCAACAAACAGCCCTTGTAGGGGCG
>JAVXIJ010000037.1:0-12046 GCA_036648415.1 Christensenella sp. | reverse complement strand
GGTGGCAAGCCCTACCGCAATGCCTGATGACCCGTTTACCAGCAAATTCGGAAAACGTGCAGGAAGCATATCGGGCTCACGCTCTGTATCATCAAAATTCGGTCGAAATGCCACAGTGTCCTTGTTTAAATCGCGCAGCATCTCGAGCGCCAACGGTGAAAGACGTGCCTCTGTATAACGCATTGCCGCCGCACTGTCACCATCCATCGAACCGAAATTTCCATGCCCGTCAACAAGCGGCATACGCATCGCATACGGCTGTGCAAGACGCACCATGGCATCATAAACACTCGTGTCACCATGCGGGTGATACTTACCCAGCGCTTCGCCCACGATTCTCGCCGATTTTTTGTATGGCTTATCAGGTAAAATCCCAAGGTCATACATAGTATATAAAATACGGCGTTGCACGGGCTTAAGCCCATCCTCTACACGCGGCAACGCACGCTCCATAGTGACATATTCCGCATATGTCATATATGAATTATGCATAACCTCATTTAACGCCGCTTCAATAATATCTTCTTTAAAATCAATTTGCTTCGACTTCATACTGCCTTACCTCAAAATTGTCTTGTTTATTAAAATTCGCGTGCTCCGCTATATACTGCTTGCGCGGCTCCACATTATCCCCCATCAGCGTTGTTACCATCTGCTCAACATCCGCTAAATCATCAATTGTTATGCGTATCAACGAACGTTTTTCAGGATTCATGGTTGTTTCCCATAATTGTTCAGGGTTCATTTCCCCAAGCCCCTTATAACGCTGCACATTATATCCTCTGCCGACCTCTGTTTTTGCTCTTTCAAGCTGCTCATCATCATATGCATATATTATCTTGCTGCCCCGCGCAACCTTAAACAGCGGCGGACGACCGATATACAAATGCCCGTCCGTAATGAGATCTTTAAAATAGCGATAAAAAAACGTAATCAAAATTGCGCTTATATGCCCTCCGTCTTGATCCGCATCCGCTAAAATAATTATTTTGTTATATTTCATGTTGGCAGCAACAAAGCCGTCGTCAAACCCCGCGCCAAGCGCTGTGATTATTGAACGGAATTCCTCATTTGCCAGCACCTGATCCACCCGTTTTTTCTCTACATTAAGCGGCTTGCCCCTTAGCGGCAAAATCGCCTGAAAACGCCTGTCCCTACCTTGCTTAGCACTGCCTCCGGCGCTGTCGCCCTCAACAATAAACAGCTCGTTTTGCTCCGCTTTTCGTCCTGTACAGGCAGAAAGCTTGCCTACAAGCGGTGAATTTTCCAGCTTGCTTTTAGCGCGCTCCATTTTTTTTGCTTTGCGTGCCGCATCACGTACGTGTGCCGCACCCACAGCTTTTTCAAGTATTTTAGTGCAAATTTGCGTATTATTCAGGTCTGCCATAAATGCCGTAAGCTTTTCTGTGACAACAGCCTCAACCGCCACACGCGCATCCGCATTTCCAAGCTTTGTCTTTGTCTGCCCCTCAAATTGCACATTTTTCATTTTAATATTAACTACAGCGCACAATCCTTCACGAAAATCATCTCCCGTTAGATTTGCTTCTTTTTCTTTTAATATGTTATTGCTGCGCGCATAGTCGTTCATCACCTTAGTAATTGCCGTTTTAAAGCCTGTTTCATGCATTCCGCCCTCTGTTGTAGGGATATTGTTTACATACGAAAAAATGCTTTCGGTGTAACTTGCGTTATATTGCATTGCAATGCTGATTACAATATCGTTCTTTTGTCCCTCCAGCAAAATCGGCGCAGCGTGCAGCGGTGTTTTATCTTTGTTCAAATACAGTACAAAGTCTACTATACCGCCTGTATATTCAAAAGTTTCTTTGCGCGGTCTGCCGCCTGTCATCTGCCTTTCATCGATAAGCGTGATGTTAAGCCCTTTTGTAAGAAATGCCAGCTCCCGCAGCCTTCTGCGTATAACATCAAATTGAAAATCAATGTTGTCAAACACAGTGTCATCCGCCAAAAAAGTAACTTTTGAACCTTTTTTACGCGTTTCACCGATTTCCTTTAACGGTTCCACCGGTTTTCCGACCTGCATTTTACCTTTTGCGTCCGCTTCAGTCACATATTTTTGATAATATATTTTACCATTTTGATAAACCTCTACCTCCAGCCATTTGGAAAGCGCATTTACAACCGATGCTCCTACACCGTGAAGTCCGCCTGAATATGCGTAATTATCGTTGTTAAATTTACCGCCTGCATGAAGCTGCGTAAACACCACCTCAACACCTGATACCTTAAGCTCAGGGTGCGGCCCTGTCGGAATACCACGCCCGTTATCCTCGATCGACAATGAATTATCAGTGTGAATCGTTACAATCAATTTATTTGCAAAACCATTTGCCGCTTCGTCTATCCCGTTGTCCACAATCTCCCACAAAAGATGATGCAGCCCTTTTGTGCTCGTCGTACCGATATACATTCCGGGTCTGCGGCGCACCGCTATAAGCCCTTCTAAAACCTGTATATCGCTTGCCGTATATGTCTTTGACATCACGTTTCCTCCACAATATTATGTATACATACTGTAATATTATATAGCATACCACAAAATATAGCAAACAAAAAGAGCGGTTCAATATATCCGCTCTCTTAAGTTTTCAGCCTACATTTTAATCGTTTTTTTACTTTTTAAGAAGCACTTTCACGCTTCTCTATCACCTGCTTATGCGCCGGTCTTTCGCCCATTACCAGCATTGGCTTTTTAGAATCTATCGTTTCTTTTGTAACAACACATTTCAAAACATCATCTCTTGATGGCAAATCATACATAATATCCATCATTGATGATTCTATAATGCTGCGCAGCCCGCGTGCACCTGTCTTTTGCGCGATAGCAAGTCTTGCTACCTCGCTCAATGCGTCATCCTCGAATTCAAGCTCTACGCCGTCAATTTCAAACAATTTTTTAAATTGCTTTGTAAGCGCGTTCTTAGGTCTTTTCAGAATTTCAATAAGCGCATGCTCGTCCAGCGATTGCAAATTCACCACCACCGGTAAACGTCCGACAAACTCAGGAATCAATCCGAATTTCATCAAATCTTCCGTTTGCAGCTCGTTTAACAGCTTGCTCAAATCCTTTTCCTTTTTACTCTTAACATCCGCTCCGAAGCCCATAGTCTTTTTGCCGATACGGCTTTCGATAATGGAATCCAGCCCGTCAAACGCTCCGCCGCAAATAAACAAAATGTTTGTTGTATCAATTTGCAGAAAATCTTGGTGCGGATGTTTTCTGCCCCCCTGCGGCGGCACACTTGCAACCGTACCCTCTAAAATCTTCAGCAGCGCTTGCTGCACGCCCTCGCCCGAAACGTCACGTGTTATCGACGGATTATCCGTTTTACGAGCAATCTTATCGATCTCGTCTACATAGATAATACCCTTTTGTGCGCGTTCAATGTCAAAGTCTGCCGATTGAATCAGCTTTAAGAGAATGTTTTCCACATCCTCACCCACATATCCCGCTTCTGTAAGTGATGTTGCATCCGCTATTGCGAACGGAACATCCAATATACGCGCTAAGGTCTGCGCCAACAATGTTTTTCCGCTTCCTGTAGGTCCAAGCATCAAAATATTGCTCTTTTGTATCTCTGTTTCATCGTCCGTATTATTTTCTGCGTTAATGCGCTTATAATGATTATACACTGCCACGGCAAGATACTTTTTAGCCTTATCCTGTCCTATTACATAATCATTCAGTGCCTTTACTATTTCTGATGGTTTAGGAACATCTTTCAGCTCAAACTTTGCCGCATCTTTAAATTCCTCTTCAATAATCTCTCTGCAAAGCTCCACACATTCATCACAAATATATACTCCCGGTCCTGCAACTAAACGGCGTACCTCATCCTGCGTTTTGCCGCAGAAAGTGCATTTAACCTGCTCGTCCCCGCCGTCATTATAATTATCATACATGTTTTGGTTTCTCCCCCCGCGTTATTTAGCAGGAATGATTTCGTCGATTATTCCGTATGCAAGCGCTTCTTCCGCCGTCATAAAATAATCGCGTTCCACATCCTTCTGCACCTTCTTTAACGCCTGTCCGGATCTCTCACTCAATATCCTGTTCATTTTGTCTTTGATTGCAAGTATACGCTGCGCATGAATAGCAATATCCGTTGCCTGTCCCTGCGTACCGCCCAAAGGCTGGTGAATCATTATCTCACTGTTTGGCAATGCCTTACGCTTGCCCTTTTGCCCTGCAACCATCAAAAACGCTCCCATAGAAGCCGCCATACCCACACAAATTGTGCTGACATCACATTTAATATACTGCATCGTATCATAAATTGCCATTCCTGCGGTAATTGAACCGCCGGGGCTGTTTATGTACAAATGAATATCCTTATCAGGATCATCTGCCTCTAAAAAAATCAACTGTGCTACTATTAAATTAGCCGTAACATCATCAATCTCTCCTGTGAGAAAAATAATCCTATCCTTTAGCAAACGGGAAAAAATATCATACGAACGTTCTCCTCTGTTTGTTTGCTCTATCACTATCGGTACTAAACTCATTACTTTACCTCCTGCTATATACGACATACCGTATATCCATTGTTACTCTTTTTCTGTTTTGCTTTTTTCTGACGACTTTGTTGTCGTTTTCTTTGCTGCTTTTTTCTCTGTTTCAGGTGCCGCTTCTTTATTTGCAGCTGCTTTAGATGCAGCTTTTTTTGCAGCAGCCTCTTCTTCTTTTTTAGGGTCAAACTCTTCTATTTCTGCTTTAGAAACCAAATAGTCAAAAAGCTGCTCCATTGCTACACGTTCTTTGAAATAGTCAAGCTCCTCTGTGCCCATCATATCTTTGTATTCCTGCACAGTTTTGTTTGCTTCTTTTGCAAGCTCCGCATACTTCTTCTCTATTTCTTCCTCTGTAGGATCAATCTTCTGTTTTTTCAGCAATGCTTCCACAGCAAGACGCATACGCACCTGTTCTGCCGCGCTCTCTTTGTAATCATTACGTAAATCCTGCATAGTTTTGCCCATGTATTCCAAGTAATTTTCCAATTTCATGCCTTGATACATAAGCTGATACGACATCTGCTGAATCTGATAATCAATCTGTGTGTCTACCATCACGTCGGGAATATCGGCTTTCATGCCTTTTGCAACCTCTGCAAGCAGCTGATTTTCCATTTCTGCCTTTGCGTGCATTTCGGCACGTTCCTGTAATTTCTTTTTAACGTCTTTTTTGTAATCAGCAAGCGTATCAAACTCAGATACATCCTGCGCAAAATCATCATCTGCCTCAGGAAGCTCTTTTTCTTTGACTTCATTCATCTTAATCGCAAACACTGCATCCTTGCCCGCAAATTCGGGTGTATAGTCTTCAGGGAATTTAACATTTATGTCCTTTTCGTCGCCTGCCTGCATCCCCACGATTTGCTCTTCAAACCCCGGAATGAAATGCCCCTCACCTAATATAAGTGTCTGACCTTCAGCCGCTCCGCCGTCAAATTTAACACCGTCTATGCTGCCCACAAAATCAAATACAACAGTATCACCATTCTTAGATGCACGCTTAGCCTCTACCCATCTTGCATTCTGCTCACGGGTTTTCTCTATTTCACCGTCCACCTCTTTGGCTGTAATTTTCTCTATCGGCTTTCTAACCTTAATGCCCTCATATTTGCCAAGCTTAACTTCCGGCTTTAAAACCACCACCGCCGTAACTACTACGCCGTCTTTTTCGTCAATGCTCACAACGTCATATTCAGGTCTTGAAACTACATCCAAGTCATGCTCTTTAACTGCCTCCAAAAAGGCTTCGGGAATAATTTCGTCAAGTGCATCCTCATAAAACACTTGAGAGCCGTAAAAATTTTCGACCATCTTGCGCGGTGCTTTTCCCTTGCGAAATCCCGGAATACTGAATTTCCCTTTTATCTTCTGATATGCTTTCGCTATTCCTTCTTCAAACTTCTCCGCCGAAAGCTTTATCTCCAACTTTGCCTTATTTGTGTCAAGTTTTTCCATTTTAGCAGCCATTCTACATCCTCCTGATTGTTTACCAACTATAAATTTACATAACAATACAGAGAATAGTATACTATATTTATACCCTGTACGCAATACGAATTAACATATATTCATTCTTTATACACCACGTTAATCTCTTACCAGCTTCTTCTTCCCGTTTCCTATTAAATCATCACGCTCCGCACGGCGCAGTGCCCTTTTGACTATAGTTCTGTTTTTAGGATTTTTATATTGTATAAGCGCCCTCTGCATAGCTTTTTCATCAGCATCCTTTGGCACATACACTTTTTTGCCGGTTTGAGGGTCAATCCCGGTATAATACATACAAGTTGCAAGCGTCCCCGGTGTCGGGTAAAAATCTTGCGCCTGTTCGGGCATAAAGCCCGTATCCCGTATATATTCCGCCAAGCATATCGCATCATCCACAGTACACCCCGGGTGCGATGACATAAAATACGGCAGCACATATTGCTTTTTATTTGCGCGCAAGGATGCAGCCTCAAACTTCTGACAAAATCGTCTGTATTGCTCTATATCGGGCTTTCCCATAAGCTCCAGCACCTTGGGGCTCACGTGCTCAGGCGCCAATTTCAGCTGTCCGCTCACATGATACGCGGCAAGCTCCTTTACAAAATCTCCGCTTTTATCAAGCAACGCATAATCATAACGAATTCCGGAACGAATAAACACTTTTTTTATTCCATCCATTGTGCGCAATTTACGCAGCACCTTTAAATATTCTGCATGATTTTCCTTTAAATATCTGCATTTTTGCGGCGTTAAACAGCGCCGCGTCGTGCAGCGCCCCTTAGGATTAGTGCACTTAACCCCATAAAAATTCGCCGTCGGCCCGCCGACATCATGAATATACCCTTTAAATTCTTTATCTTTTTTCATGACGGCCGCTTCATCCATTATGCTTTTACAGCTGCGCCACGCAACATCTTTACCCTGATGATAATATAATGCGCAAAACGCACACGCGCCGATACACCCGCGTGTTGCCGTTATACTGAATTTCACTTCCTCAAGCGCCGGTATCGGCTTTGTGTACATCGGATGTGCCGCACGCATATACGGCAACGAATATACAAAGTCCAGCTCCTGTTGATTAAGGGGTTCAGACGGTATATTCTGTACAACAAATCCCTCCTTGTGCTCCTGTACAAGCACCTTTTTGCGCTCATTCATTTGCGTCATAAATGCGTGTGCATATATTTCCTTATCATGGCGCACCTGTCTTAATGACGGTATTTGTTTATAATCATACACACGTTCCAAATTATCCGCCCAATACACCGTTCCCTCAACATATGTTATATCACGCGCTGCAAGCCCGCCGTCAAGCGCTTCTGCAATCTGTATAATCGGGCGCTCGCCCATTCCGTACACCAGCAAATCCGCGCCGCTTTCCTGCAATATAGACGGTTTCACAGTATTATCCCAATAATCATAATGCGCAAATCTCCGTAAGCTTGCCTCTATTCCGCCTATTATAATCGGAACATCACCATATGCTTCACGTATTTTTTGCGTATAAACAACGGTCGAACGCGCGGGGCGTTTTCCGCTTGCCCCCGCCGGAGAATACATATCCTTAGCGCGGCGGTGCTTTGTAACCGAATACAAATTCACCATGCTGTCCATGTTGCCCGCACTTATTAAAAAGCCGAGCCGCGGACGCCCTAACCGCATAAAATCATTCGCCGTTTTCCATGACGGCTGTGCAATAATTCCCACAGAATAGCCATGTGCTGTCAAATATCGTGAAATAACAGCATGCGCAAAAGAAGGGTGATCCACATACGCATCTCCCGTTACTAATACAAAATCCGGTTTTTCTATTCCGTTTTCTTTCATATCCGCTTGTGATACAGGTAAAAAGCCTTCCATAAATACCTTTCATAAATAGCAAAAAAACAGCTAATGCTGTTTTTGCATAAAATGTTTTGAGACAGACCTATAAGCCGGGTTCTGTTTTGATGATCATCTATCTAGGCCGCTTGTTACCAAACGGCTCATGCGATTACAAAGGACGTGACGGGCAGTCATTAAATGTCCTCATACCAATCTTGCACCAAGTGGGGTTTACATAGCGCGTTTTGTCGCCAAAACGCCGGTAAGCTTTTACCTCACCTTTCCACCCTTACATCCGGAGGGATGCGGTTTATTTCTGTTGCACTTTCCTTGGAGTCGCCTCCACCGGGTGTTACCCGGCGCTTTTGCCCTATGGAGCCCGGACTTTCCTCACGCTCACGCGCGCAGTCATCCGGTCTGCTCAAATTTTATTAGTTTTCCGTTACATAGAGTATTCTGCCGCAGTTTTCACACTCAACAATGTTTCCCTCTATCTTCAAGTTTTGCAGCACTCCTGACGGAAGCTGCATATTGCATCCTTCGCAACGATCCCCCACCAGCTTTGCCATTGGGTTCGGACGATGCTGCTTTATGGCCTTATAACGCGCCATTAAACCTTCATCAATTCCCTTTGCAACTTTTGCAACATTAGCGCGCAACTTTTCAAGGTCGCCCATACCTGCGCTCATTTCTTTTGAATGCTGCTCTTTTAATGTATCAAACTGCTTTTTGGCATTGCTCATTTTTACAAGCGTTTCTTTTATTTCACCCTCAGATTTCTCTAAACGGTGCATAACATCCACAACCTTGCGCTTACCCATTTCAATAGAACCCTTGATGGCTTCACATTCCTTGCTCATCTCGCGCACGCCGTCAAGCTCCATATCCTCAAGATCATAGCTTGCAACTTCAGAAATCTCATCTTTTTTCTCAAGCATCTGTTTTTGCAATGCATCAAGTTGATTTGAAACCTCGTTCATTTTGTTTTGCAACAGTACGGCTTCCTGTTCAAGCTGTATAAGCTTTTGCTGGTTAATCTTGTATATCTGCTGTCGCTGAACCAACCTTTTTCTTGTGTCCGTATCAGTAAGCGAACGCTCATAAGCTTCCAGTTCGCTTTCCGCTGTTTGATAATCCCATAAAGCTTTTAAATTACTCAACGATAGACCTCCTTAATAATTTACATATGGTCTGCGTAAATTCGTCACATAAATCGCTATGTTATAGTGTACATCATTCAGCAGTTTTTGTAAACCTCGCTCATATAGTTCGCAAAAACACTTTTCTGTATCAAAGTGTCCTGCCTCCACCAAAATCATATCCTTTCGCTCTGCGTAAAGGTTGTGCTTGATTTCCCCTGTGATAAACATTTCCGCGCCCATTTTGCGCGCCGCTTCACCAAATTCCCCCGCCGCACCGCCGCACACTCCGATACAGCCTATCTCTTTATTCAAATCGCCCGCCACGCGTACACTGTCTGTTTGTAACGCAGTTTTAAGCATATCAACCGCATCACGCGCCGACATCCTGTCAGGCAACTCCCCGACGATTCCCAGCCCCGATAAAAGCTTCCGCGGCGAATCAGTAGGCAGCACACTTATTGCAGGCTCTTCATACGGATGCACTCTTCTTATTTCGGCAAGTACATTTTTTAAGTTTTTTTCGCTGCAAATTGATGAAATACGAATTTCATCAACCTCCTCCGTTTTTCTTGCTGTTCCTATATATGGATGTGCGTTTTCATTAGGGCAAAACATTCCCTTACCGCAAATATTATATGTGCAATCAGAATAATCCCCTATACGCCCCGCCCCTGCGGCAGTCATCGCCGCGCGTACATCCTCGGCAAAATCCTTTGGCACGTGCACCGCAACCTCATAAAATTTCTCACACACACCATTTTCTATGTATCGTCTGTTTTTAAGCCCGAATATATCCCCCAACCATGTATTTATACCGTCGGGGGCGCTGTCCATGCTTGTGTGTGCGCAATAAAGTGATATATTATGCGAAAGCAAAGCCGCAACGCATTGCCCGACATATGTATCTGTATCAATGTTTTTTACTGCGTTAAACAAAAGCGGATGATGAGAAATTATAAGATTGCACCCTTTTTGCACAGCCTCTGTAATAACCTCAAGCGAAACATCAAGGCAAATCATAATTCCTGTTATATTCGCATTGTGCGCATTAACATTAAAACCGCTGTTATCCCAATCCTCCGCAAATTCACGCGGTGCAATACGCTCTATCAATGCTTCCGTTTGCTTTAATGTTACAGACATCTCAGAACCTCCTCAATCCTGTTGCGCAGCTCACTTTTTTTTGCAACATACTCTTGTGTGTCCTTGCCGCCTGCCGCACTCACTATAATTTTTTCATATTCGCACAATTTACGCTGTAAAAATTCTTTTTGCACTTTATCCTTACGCACAATCGGATAATACCCAAAATGCAAATAAACTTCCTCAGGCATTGCCTTTTTACCCTCACTCGCGGCAATAATCTGATAATAATGACCATCATCCAATACTATTGCTTCATCGGTAATGTGATAACCAATTTCATAAAGATATTTTCTAAGCTCCGCTTCATTGCTCTGCGGCGCAAGCACCAAACGCCTTTCTCCGCGCACATCATCAAGCCCCGCCATAAGAATATCTCTTATAAGCATACCGCCCATACCCGCGATTACAATGCAGTCCACCGTCTTTCCCTTAAGCGCAAGAAGCCCCTCCGAAAGTACAGGCTCAACATTACTTATTCCGCATTCTTGCACAAGCTTTCGCGTTTTATGCAAAGACTTTTCACTTATATCGCACGCAAACACATATTTCGCTTTGTTTTCCGTTGCAAGTGCAACAGCAACAAACCCATGATCGCAGCCTATATCCGCGGCGACCTCTGCTCTGTCCGCAAAATCAATGATTACACGCATTCTCGGCGTTATTTCCATAAGATGATAAAGGCGGCTTACGCGCCGCCTTATACTCCTTTTTACTCTAAAAAATCTCTAAGCTTTTTGCTTCTGCTCGGATGCCGCAGCTTGCGCAATGCCTTTGCTTCAATTTGCCGTATACGCTCACGCGTTACTTGAAATTCCTTGCCCACTTCCTCAAGTGTGCGTGCGCGTCCGTCCTCAAGCCCGAACCGTAATTTCAGTACTTTTTCCTCACGCGGAGTAAGTGTATCAAGCACATCCATAAGCTGTTCCTTTAAGAGCGTGAACGCCGCCGCTTCCGCCGGAGCAGGCGCATCTTCATCCGGTATAAAATCTCCCAAATGGCTATCCTCTTCCTCACCGATAGGCGTTTCAAGAGAAACAGGCTCTTGCGCGATTTTTAAAATTTCACGCACCTTTTCCTCCGGAATATCCATTTCCTTTGCCAGCTCTTCGGGCAGTGGATCTCTTCCGTACTGCTGCAACAGCTGTCTTGATACACGAATCAATTTATTTATAGTTTCGACCATATGCACAGGAATACGAATTGTGCGTGCCTGATCCGCAATTGCGCGTGTAATAGCCTGCCTTATCCACCATGTAGCATATGTGCTGAATTTATAACCCTTTAGATAATCAAATTTTTCCACAGCTTTTATAAGCCCCAAATTACCCTCTTGTATCAAATCCAAAAACAGCATTCCACGCCCGACATAGCGTTTGGCAATACTCACAACAAGACGCAAATTAGCTTCGGCAAGCTTTTGCTTAGCCGCTTCATCCCCGTCGCCCATGCGCTTTGCAAGGTCTACCTCCTCTGCCGCAGACAAAAGCGGCACCTTACCGATTTCTTTAAGATACATTCTGACAGGGTCGTCAATATTGATGTTCTCCGGCATGGAAATCTCAAAATCCGCAGTGTCAGGCTCTACTGCCGGCTTTACAATTTCTTTTTCCACTTCTTCATCCAGTACATCAATACTAAGCTCTTCCAACGCCTCATAAAGCTTATCTATCTGTTCGGATACCGCATGAGTATCCTCCACATATTCAGCAATTTCAGCATACTTTAAAACACCGTTTGTTTTACCTATCTCAACAATCTTTGCGATACACTCATCTGTCAGCTTAGCCTGCACTTTTTTATCAACAGCTTTTGTTTTTCGCACCGTTTTTGCCGCTTTTACAGCTTTTACAACGGTTTTTGGCTGCTCCTGCCTAACTTCATCTTCTTTCGCCGCAGGTTTTTCTGTT
>JAVXIJ010000036.1:9079-12515 GCA_036648415.1 Christensenella sp. | reverse complement strand
CGCCCCTCGCGGGGCGCGACCCTAACTTTATGATAACACTGCACCTTACAACCATGTGCAATTATCGTATGCTAAAACATCTTTCAAACACAAACCATCAATTCAGCCCGTTGCTAAGCCGTTTGCATTTTTTCGCAATTTCTGTGCGCTTATGGTTCGCAAACTACAATAATAGTAAATCCTGCGGATTATATCCTGCTTTGGCACCAATATGCTCAATCTTGCTTTCCCACTTGTTTCCCAAATTATAAAATCGCAAGCTGTCAGCAGCCGTATCAATCAACCCTTCCAATTGTTTTTTAAGCTTTAAAAACGAATTATAATCCACACAGCATTCAAACACTGAATTTTGCACCCGCTGTCCATAATTTTGACACACCTTACTGACCTTCCTTAATCTCGTCTTACCCGCCGGCGTCCCTGTGCACACGTCATATGTTATCACAACTAACACTTAATCACCTCACTTACATAAAAAAGGCGGATACTCTGAAATTTCATGCCGCAAATATTTTGCCAAAAGCTGCGCTTGAACATACGGCAGCAATCCAAGCTCAATCTTTTCTCCGATTACAGAATGAAATATTTCCTTTTTCTTTCTGTTCTGCCATCCCAGCAATATCTTTTTTCTTCCATCCTCTGTAAACAACACCCCTCCGCCCTCTTTAGCCATAAAATCTCCCGGCAAAATTTGCTTTAGATTAACCATTGAAATAACCAATCTATCCACAAAATATGCCCTCAATTCTTCCTCTAAATCAAGCGCAAGCGATGCACGTCCGGGTCGCAACTGATGAAAAAAACCAACATAAGGATCAAGCCCGACAGTTTCAAGCGCCGAAACTATTTCCAACGCTAAAATCGAATACAAATACGATAAACAACAATTCAAATTATCAAGCGGCGGTCGTTTAGAACGCTCGTACATATAAAAATCTTTTTTCTGCTGCGTAATCATGTTGTCAAACGTCCCAAAATAATATTTTGCCATGATTCCCTCAAATCCCCGCAGCTCGTCCGGGTCATCAATATCATAAATTTTTTCAAGCTGCCCCGCTATCCTGTCATAAATTTGCTGCATTTGCTCAATCTCTGCCTCATCCTTGCTGTCCCTGATACTTCTGTCAAGCACAAAACAACTGTTTGCCAACTTTGCCGCAATTGTGTTTTGCGCAAATTCAATGCAAAGCCTGTCATCATCCGAAAATGTATACTGACTCTTGCGCAGCAATACATTTCCCTGTGTTTTTCCGCATAGCTTCGCCAAAAATTCACCATTGGGCTTCATAAAACTTATCGGAATATTCTGATTCACACATTTTCCCATAAGCGCCGGGCTGACGCCCATATATCCAAAACACACGATTCCCTCAAGAATGGTTATCGGCAGCCTGAATTTTTCATTTTCCTCAAGCAGCACCACTACATTCTCTCCGTCCAAAGCTAAATATGATTTAGGCGTAGTAACATATAATACATTTAACAGCTTTCGCATATTTCAACGCACCCCCATGCCTCTTATCGCCTTGCGTGTCCTTCCCGCATCATTTTTTGTGTTAGGCAAACAAATATTCACAAGCGAACACAAGCTGCAATTTTGCTCCTTTGGAACCGCATACACAATATTATTATTAAGTGTATTAAGTATTTCAGCAATAACAGCTTCCGTTTCCGCTCTCAAGCCTGCATCAAAAACAACCTCCGTCCTTCTGCGCGTTTTACCATAAAAAATAGCTCCGCTGCCGACACACGTCTGAAACATCTCCTCCAAACACATCGCAATAGCGCACAGCTGCAATTCATCGGCGCCGCTTTTTTCCTGCTTACCGTTTTTATAATCCAGCGGCAAAATGCTAAACTTTCCTCTGTGCCCTTTCACCGGACACCCCATAGCATCTTTATGCAGCTCAATCAAATCGGCGATCCCATATAGCTGCAACCTGCGAGAATACACAGGCACGCTGCGGCATAAAATAACATCCCCTCTTTTTTCCTTCACGAAAGGATTGTCCACCCTCTCGTGAAGGAAATTGCCCTCTGTTATCTTGAAATTTTCCTGCCACCGCGCCTCCACATACATCAACGAAAACCGTCTTTTGCAATACTTAAACTGCTTTAGCGCGGAAACAGGTACTGAATCATCATACATATTCTTTTATTTCCACACCCTCCGGCAAATGCTCTTCGTCAATGCTTACCTCATAATCTTCAAAACCTCTTGCCGGCATATCTCCACAAAGCCGCTTCACCTTTACAAGCTCAAACAGCTTGTGTGACGGCGCATTTCCAAGAGCGGTTTCATGCCGAAACTCAATAACTCTGCGCACTGTCATTTTTCCGCGCGCAGCGGAATGATCATGTTCAAACATGTTTTCAATAGCCTCAAACAGCAAATCTCTGTCTGCCTCATCAAATCCGGTTATGTCCTGCGCCAAACGCGCAGAAATGTAACCCTCCTGCCGATAAAGACCATAAGGCACAAAATTCTTTTTGCCCATCTCTGTTTCCTTATCTTCGCCGCTTTTTGTAATCGCCATTCTTGTAATTGTGATCTCCTGCGGTTCAATCGGGTCTACACTTTTGGCAAAATTTATTTGTACCGGTCCGCGTACTACTCCGCACGGATAATCCCCGGTCGACATAACCGCTCCAAACGTCCGCACATCATAATAATTTTTGCACATATATTGCTGCGCTAATTTAATTTTTCCTTTATCCTTAGTCTTTTTCTCGACATTTTCCGCTTTATATGCGCCCTCTAATTTGTCATTCAATACTTCTTTAATGAAAATTCCAAAGCCCTGTTCATCATTCTTCATAAGCTGCACATAATTTCTTATTTTTCGCTTAGTGCATACATCCGTCACAAGCCCATACCCGGTTTCAGCATCGACCCTTGGCATATTACCCGCATCCGGGTCCCCGTTCGGATTTCCGTTCTCCACATCAAACAACACTACAAATTCCGATCTGTTACTAATTGCTTCCATTTTTTTTACCCCTTTCATTGCTCCGTTTTATTTTTAGGTTCATAAATACTCTGTACCTGCTGGTAATACCCCAGAATAAACCTGCCCTGCGCTTCCATGTTTTGGCTTGCCGGAAAACTATCTACAGGCAAGTTTCCCATGCACTCCTGCAACGCGCGCTCCATATAGTACATGTTTCCAAATTTATTGTTGCTTTTTGCTTTTGTAATATGATGCTGACAAAGTTTAATCAAATTCGGAAAAACGCGCACCGGATTAGCACACGCCGTCGAAAAAAACTTGTCCTTGATTGTCGCATTCACATTATCTCCCAACGCATCCCGCTGAATGCGCTCCAAAATTGCAAACACCCTTCCTAATAAATACGCTTCATTTGTTGACTCCTTGTTTAACGCCACTGTAATTTCCTCCTCTTTATTATTGATTCTTGCCTTTCTTACCAAATA
>JAVXIJ010000036.1:0-8979 GCA_036648415.1 Christensenella sp. | reverse complement strand
CCCCGCTCAACACCGCACGCATAATTGCGCCGCCCAACAACGGATTCACTTTTTTGTCCTTGCTCTTTTCGCTTAAAGTGGCATAGAGCAAGCTGCTATTTGAAATAAGCTTTCGCCCGCCGCAAATTTTAATATCGTCCTGATGCTGTTTGATTTTTTCTACAAAATCCCCCACATTGTCCTTATAAAAATATCTGACCGATATTCTGGCTGCATTCGGCGCCAAGCCCAAACAGCAAAAGGTTGCCTGCGCATCAAGCTCACGCAGCTCATCATTGCTTTGCACCACCGGTATTCCTTTTTTACCCTCCTCAAGTAATGTATACACCATCTGCTGCATTTGCTTATTCTCAATACTTTCCGTATTGTCTGAATCTTTTGACTCCTCCTTACACATAAAGAGCATCCCTAAAAGCTCCTCCACGCGCCTGCTCCTCGTATGCGCCCAAAACACCACCGTGTCCTCACCAAAATACAATTTCTGATTCTTGCTGTTTAACAAATATTGCAGCGCCGTCGTATATTCAAACATCACACGCTGCGATACCGCCGCCCCATAAGACTTTTCAATGTTATACGAACGATGCGCATCCTGTTTAAAGCTGATAAGTGACGCCCCCGTGGCATTAGCGCCTTTAACCCCCGTAAGCTGATTATGCAGCTGCGCAATCTCCTGCATCTCACCCGTCACCGAGCACTGTCTTTTTCTGCTGCCCTTACTATCCAATTTCCGCGCATTTTCAGCAAGCCAAATGTCGCATATCTCAGGCACCTCATGAAAATACTGCGTTTCTCCTTTTAATCCAAACGCAACATTCCCGCTCAATAACTTTCCGTTATCCGTATACAGCTTCAACAAATTCTCATTTTCCCATGCTTTTTGCAAATCCCACTTTTCAAAAAAAGCAACAATTGCGCGCGCTTGCACGCACTGCGCCTCCCCAAACAAGCGAATATGCAGCTCTTTTGCAGTCAGAAACTTTTTTTCTTCAATATTTTTTGTTCCCTTGCTTACACTTATACCAAATATATATGCAGTATTATCAAGCACCGGCGATGCCGCGATACCCGACACTTTCATAGTTTTCGGCACAACAAACCGCACAGGGCTTCCGCCATTGTTTTCACCAAGCGGCACAATGTCATATAGCTCGCCCTCCTCTGTCAGCGTCGCAAGCAAATTTGCCTTTACGCTTTCAAAACCATATGGGCTTATGTTTGATTTCTCATCACCTGCAAGCACGTCATAATAATTACACAGCTCTGAAATAATCACGATACCACCTCGTTTTTCTCGGGCACACAAAGCACACCGTCCACAAGCTTTGCGCGAAAAAAGCTCGGATTTACCGTGAGCTTCGTGTGCTCGCTGTTTTCCTCATAATTAAGGTCGTATAACATATATCCCAAATCCATCTCACCCGTAAGGCTGCTCTTTGGAAGCTCCGCATCATCTTCAATAAACTCAAACGCCGCACCAAATTCTCTCGTCCCCAAAAACGGCGCACTGTGATATTGTCCGTTGCGCATCCTGCGCAGCGCCATGCAATAAAATTTCTCCGGCGTGTCTTCCTTGTTTGCTTTGCTCATATCAAGCTCAAAATGTGCCTCTAAAATATATTCCACATCCTTTAACACCATTGCCGCGCGCTGATCTCTATGCTCGCCGTTAGTTTCTATCGCAAGCCTTTCGCCGCTTTGCATTGCCGCCTCCACCTTACTCAAAGAAATTGCTTCTTTCGTTTCATTCCTGCGTATATTCATGAAACGAATCGGCTTCATCACATGAATTTTATCTATTTTCCATGTAATACCTTTGTGCCACATAATCGAATCCAGTATTCCCCTCGCGGCAGAGGGCGTAATCATGTCATAGCTCACACGCTCCACCTTTAGCTCCGGCCGCGAAAAACACGCATAATCACCCGACACCTTAAGCCTTATTCCAAACCCCATTTTTCTCACCTCTCATTCATTTTATAAAAGCCTGTGCATTTTGATTTTCATCTTCAAAAATCTTCAAACCGTTCTGACTGTCATAATAATTTGGATTACACAAAATCGAAATCCCGCAATCCGTCTTCACCACCACGCCCTCCTCATTCAATTTTTTCATATCACTCGGATAAACACCCACAACATATTTTCCCGCACGGCGCAGCGTGCTCTTTGTGTACCGCCCCTCGCGTATTTGCGCAGCTATCCGCGCCGACTCCTCATCCATGGGAATAAGAATACTGTTGTTGTCCTGCTCAATCATCTTAAACTTTTCCGCCGCTTTTTTGAAATTAAGCGTTATGCCCGTCCTGTCTGCGCGAAACTCATCCAGCACATGATTTTTATCAAGTATGCTGTGTCTTTCACTGTCTATCATACCATACAGCCTTTCATAATAACGCTTAACACCCAAAGGTGTAAATGCCTCTTCTCCGTATATATCTATTATCTCTTTTGCCGCAGAAATATTATACTGCATAGCTCTTGGCGGTTTATAATCCTCGGATTCAAACACATACACCTTCCCAAACGAAAGCTTGCGCTCACGGTTCGCGCGCCCCGCCGCCTGCACCACATTATCTATTCCGCATAAACTCCTATATACCACCGGGAAATCAATGTCCACTCCCGCTTCAATAAGAGATGTCGAAACAACAATACACTCGTCATTTTCCCCTAATTTTTTTATTTCTTCAATGATTTTTACACGATCTATGGGCGTCATAAGAGTGCTGAGATACATCACCGGCTTCCCCTGCGCCCGCAGCCGCTTTGCCAGACAATATGCGTGTTCGCGCTTATTTACCACCACCAACGCCCTTTGCTCATTTTGCAGCAACTCCGCCAGCTGCTCATCGCTCCTTTTACCCAAAACAATATATTCTACACTTTCAAGCTGTGTATACAATTCATTCGGATTAGATATTATTTCTGTTTTTTTCATTCCCTTATAAAAATACGGCTCAAGCGGCGGTTGTGTCGCGCTGCACAAAACAGCACTCACGCCGTAATTTGCAACCAACTCATTTATTGCCGCCACGCATGGCGAAAGAAGCTCTACGGGCAACATCTGCACCTCATCAAAAATCACAACGCTGTTCGCAATATTGTGCACCCGCCTGCTGCCCGCGGCATTATTTGTATATAATGATTCAAAAAAGCGAACGTTTGTTGTTATTACCACGGGAATATCCCAGTTTTCACTTGCCCACCGCTTCACATTATCATCAGCAAAATCGGCGTTGTAGTGGTGCTCCAACACATTGTCATCCCCCAACAGCTCCGCAATTACGCGTGCGTTTTGCTGAATTATACTTATATACGGTATCACGTAAATAATGCGCCGCAGCCCATGCTTTTTTGCGTGCTGCAATGCAAACGCAAGCGACGAAAAGGTCTTGCCGCCGCCTGTAGGCACGCTGAGCGAAAAAATCCCCTGCTCATCATTTGCTTTTTGCATACATTCTTTAAAGATTTCGTCACGTATGCGGTTTAACTTCCCCGCCTTGCCCGATATATGCCTGTCGGCAAATCTATCGCATAACGTTTCTATCGAATCCGCCCTAATACTGCGCTGTTCTTCATTGCAAAAATTTCCTGTGTCCGTATAATCCGCGTCCACCAATGACGAAAATAACATCTTTATATACATCGCCATACAAAACCCGCGAAATGCCTTATCATCATGTCGCAAACTTTTAAAATTACCCGAATAATCAATAGAAAGCTCTTTTTCACAATACTCAGGTATAGGCGGCGCAGAAGCAAGGGAAGCATAATAGCTTCCGTCTGTTTTTGAAAGCGCATTCCCAAGGTTTTTAAGACCTGCATGATGCCCGTCCACAACCATGCCGTAAAATTCGCCCCAATCCTTAATGTTTTCCTTTAACAGCTTTGCGCCAATCACAGCATGCTTCACGGGTCTTTTCCATTCACCGCGAATACGCTGTTGAAATTCGCAAGAGCGCTTGCCCTCGTCATGCACCGCGCCTATAATCTCCGCCTCACGCCCCGCGCCAAATATATCGGCATATTCTTTTGCCGATATTGATACGTTTTTCTCATGCACTTCCAGCGTCTGACAGTCCTCCTCTTTGGTAAAGGTCTTCCCATCCTTTGTGTGCGCAAGATACTTCATATTACGTTACCCCGCCCTATGATTTTTTTATTATAATATTATTATACATCGCCAATGTTACAATCTACGGTAAATTCGATTTTTTAATTAAAATGATTCTTATACATTATATTTTATTCCCTTACCATACAAATGTACAGCGCCGTTTATTGCTTGCCTACACCATTCGTTAAAACAAATTGTTTTTCATATATTTTCTGTTTTTTTCATGTGCAAAAATATTCTGACACCGCAAAATCAGCACACGTTTTTTTCAAATATACAGCGCTAAATATTTATTCATCACATTTTCGTGATATAATAAGACGATATTTACAGAAAAGCAGGTGCCTTTGTGAAATTTTTAAAGAAAAATATGTTCGGTATTATACTATGCCTCATTATTGCCCTCCCCGCGTTCTTTCTCGGCAAGCTGCTGCCCGTTATCGGCGGGCCTGTGTTTGCCATACTGATAGGCATGGTGTTGGCGCTGCTCATCAAAAACAAAGAGCACGTCCAAACAGGTGTTAATTTTACTTCCAAAAAAATATTACAATGGGCGGTCGTGCTTTTAGGCTTTGGGATGAATCTCAGCGAAATTCTGCGTCTTGGCGCACAATCCTTACCGATTATTGTTTCCACCATTGCAACCTCGCTCATCATTTCTTATGTGATGTTTCGCGCAATGAAAATGCCCGCAAACATTTCCACACTTATCGGCGTGGGTTCGTCTATCTGCGGCGGCAGCGCAATTGCGGCAGCAGCGCCCGTAATAGGCGCAAACGACGAAGAAATCGCGCAGGCAATATCCGTTATTTTCCTATTTAATGTGATAGCGGCGCTCATTTTTCCAACAATCGGGGGTGCACTCGGGCTTTCCAATGAAGGCTTTGGGCTATTTGCGGGCACCGCCATAAACGATACATCCTCCGTTACGGCAGCCGCCGCCGCATGGGACGGCATTCACGGCAGCAATACACTTGACAGTGCAACCATCGTAAAGCTCACGCGCACGCTTGCAATAATCCCAATCACCCTTGTATTGGCATTTATACGCACCAAAAAAGAAAAGAAGCTTGATATTGCGACGGGCACGCGCTTCAGCTTCAAAAAAATATTTCCATGGTTTGTATTATTTTTCGTCCTTGCTTCCGTTGTAACAACGGTGTTTAGTTTGCCTGCATTTATCACTGACCCGCTCAAAGAATTAAGTAAATTTTTCATAATAATGGCAATGGCGGCAATCGGGCTTAACACCAACATAATCAAGCTTGTAAAAACAGGCGGAAAACCAATTTTAATGGGGCTGTGCTGTTGGATAGGCATTGCTGTTGTAAGCCTTTTTGCACAGCATATCATTGGAATATGGTAAAACTCATACCCCCGCGTTTTTCGCGTGTGCAAGGTGTATTCCGATGTGCCCCACCCCCAGCAGCGCCGCAAAAATAATGAGCCAAATAACCTTCCCGTAAATTCCCAAAAGCACAAATGCCGCAACGGGGAAAACCGCCATCGGAACGGGTATTTTATAAAAATCGCGATAAAAATTTTTATTTGTATGCGCGCTTTTAAAATATCTGAACCAACAAAGCTCATAAATACCGATCATTGCAAACGAAAGAATAATCCACACGCTCCACGCAGAAAAGGGCGCAAAATTAAAATCACCGAACATAAGCACCACTACCGCGCAGCCTACCTGCCCGACGCGTTCTAAAAGCAATAAAATATTGTTTTCCTCTCCGCTGTCATAATCAGGCGGCAGCGTGTTTCGCCAAACAATGTTGGGCGCAAGCAGCAGCAACAAATAAATAAGCCCCACATATGAAAATCCAATATGTCCAAACATATAACATTTTCCTTTCTGTCATTTTGCTTGAATTACAAAAACAGCTCAGGCTCGCGGCGCTCCCTGCATATTTCCTCAAGCTCGCTTTTATGATAAAGATAGTCTTTATCGCCGAAATACTTTGCGTGCTGCGGACATCCCTTTATGCACGCGCCGCACTTTATACAAATTCCTATATATCTTTTTACATTTTCATAATCAATAGAACCCATAGGGCAAATATCCGCACACAGTCTGCAATCATTGCAATTTGTGTTTGTACGCGGCTTTGCCTTGCGTATATCCACTGCATTTCCATTGCGGTCACGCGGTTTATAATATTCTCTGTACGGATACGGCTCACCCGCAATCTTTAAAGCCTCAGGCGGATTTTTGCAGGCATTTATCACTTTGTCCGCAAAATCTTTCATTGTATTTTTATCCCTATCGTCAGGTCTGCCTTTAGCCAATATGTTGGAAAACGAATGTTCCCCGATAAATGCCGCAGCAGCAACACTTTTAAAACCGTCCTTCGCTAAAATATCCGCAAGCTCTATTAAGGCATCATCATAATTTCTGTTTCCGTATACCACTATCGGCACAACCGTTGCACCGTTGCCCTTTATTGTTTGTAAATACTTGAGCAGCACATTGGGCACACGTCCCGCATACACAGGCACGCCAAACACCACTAAATCCTCCGCACGAAATGACATCACTTCCTCGCGCATATTGGGCAGCGTGAAATCAATTTGATTATATTTCACCCTTGACTTCACCGCAATTCTGCGCGCAATTCCCGATACCACGGCTTGCGTCGTACCCGTTGCGCTGAAATAAACCGACCATACATTTGTGAAATCCATTTAAATTTTCCCTTACTATAATATGAGCATCGCATCGCCAAAGCTAAAAAAGCGATAGCGTTCCAAAACCGCCGTGCGATAGAGTTCAAGTGTTTCCTCCCTGCCCATAAACGCGCTCACAAGCATTATGAGCGTAGACTTAGGCAGATGAAAATTAGTTATAAGCGCATCCGCAATTTGGTAGTGATACCCGGGGAATATAAAAATATCAGTATCGGCGCTTCCCGCCTGCACCAATCCGTCCTTTGCCGCAGACTCCAGCGTGCGCACGGATGTAGTTCCCACCGCCACCACTCTGCGTCCCTCGCGTTTAGCGGCATTTATTGTGTCCGCAGCCTCATCACTCACGCTGTAATATTCCGAGTGCATGACGTGCTCCTCCACACTTTCCTCTTTCATCGGGCGAAATGTACCCAACCCCACATGCAGCAATATTTTAACGACAATTACGCCCATATCCTCAATCTTTTTTAAAAGCTCAGGCGTAAAATGCAGCCCTGCCGTAGGCGCCGCCGCACTGCCGTCCTCTTTTGCATACACCGTCTGATAACGCTCTTTTTTCTCTAAACGTTCGGTAATATACGGCGGAAGCGGCATATTGCCGTACTTATCCAGCAGCTCCTCAAAAACACCGTCATAGCTAAACCGCACCTCGCATACACCGTCTTCTTTTTTAGCAATCAGCTGTGCGCAAAGCTCCTCTCCGAAATCTACCCAACCGCCTACCTTGAGTTTTTTTCCGGGACGCATTATCACATCCCATGTATCAAGCTCAAGCCGCTTTAACAGCAAAAATTCAAAATCCGTTCCCGCCTCGCGCTTTTTGCCGTATAACCGCGCAGGTATAACCTTTGTTTCATTAAGCACAAGCACGTCGCCCGCCTTAAGGTAATCCGCAATATCATAAAAATGCTTGTGTTCCACTTTCTTTGTGGCACGTTCATATACCAAAAGCCGCGAATGATCTCGCGGCTCTTTAGGCGTTTGCGCTATCAATTCCTGCGGCAAAACATAATCAAAATCAGATGTTTTCATAATATATCATACAAACTAAAACAGTTTGGTTTGCCCCTTATTATCAGTATTTAACGGCATCGGTATTCCCAAATGCTTATATGCGTTTTCCGTTGCACAACGCCCGCGCGGCGTCCTTTGAATAAACCCGAGCTGCAACAAAAACGGCTCTACTACATCCTCGACCGTGCCCGCTTCCTCACCCGTTGTGGCGGCAAGCGTATCAAGCCCCACAGGTCCTCCGCCAAACTTGTTTATAATTGCGTCCAAAATAAGTCTGTCAGAGTGGTCAAGCCCTAACTTATCCACCTCTAACAGCTGCAACCCTTTATCCGCCGCGTCAAGTGTAATAATGCCCTCTGCGCGCACATCCGCATAATCACGCACACGGCGCAGCAAACGGTTCGCGATACGCGGTGTTCCGCGAGATCTGCGTGCGATTTCCGCCGCACCGCCCTCGTCCACATGAATATCCAATATCTTTGCCGAACGCTTCACAATGGTTTCCAATTGCAAAGCATCATACATACGCAAACGGTTTATAATACCGAAACGGTCGCGCAATGGGGATGTAAGCATTCCCGCGCGCGTTGTAGCGCCTATAAGCGTAAATCGCGGCAAATCAATGCGCATAGAGCGCGCCGACGGTCCTTTGCCGAGTATAATATCAAGCGCATAATCCTCCATTGCCGGATACAGCACCTCTTCCACACTGGAATTAAGACGATGAATTTCGTCAATAAACAACACATCTTTATCGGAAAGGTTCGTAAGCAGCGCCGCAAGATCCCCCGGGCGCTCTATGGCAGGCCCCGACGTAATGCGAATGTTTACCCCTAATTCCTGCGCCACAATATGCGCAAGGGTCGTCTTGCCAAGTCCCGGTGGGCCATACAAAAGCACGTGGTCAAGCGCTTCTCCGCGCTTTTTCGCAGCTTCAATAAAGATTGCCATTTTCTCTTTGACTTTTTCCTGCCCAATATATTCGTCCAGCGTTTGCGGACGCAGAGTTGCGTCAACAGCAACGTCCTCCGTAATTTTTACACCCGAAACAATGCGTGATTCTTCCTCCATGCCTTGTTTATGCTCCTTAATGAACTATTTCTCAACAAAAATCATCTATATATCCATGCAAGGACACACCTTTTTATAAAGCT
>JAVXIJ010000035.1:0-12537 GCA_036648415.1 Christensenella sp. | reverse complement strand
CCTTGCGGGGTTTGGGGCAGCGCCATAAGGTCTTAGCCCTTGCCCTATGGTCTTGGTCTTTAAGGGCGCGGGCGGATAATATCCGCCCCTACATAGGGATGGGTGTTAGGGCAGTCCGGATGGTATCCGCCCCTACAAAGGCATTGGTCTTGCGCCCGCCCCTACAGATTAAATTTTCAAATATTTTTCGATAGGCGAGAGGTCAAGTTTATCGTAAGCCTTTAAAAACGCGTACAGTTTTTCGGTGATGATACGTCCGCCGCCCGCGATGTCGCTTTCCACATTTACGGGAATAAGCGGGTCATGCAATGAAAGCCGCACAAGAAACCAGCCGCTGCCGTTTTGCGCGTCAAATGATACGCGAATACCCTCGTGATTGTCGGGCGCAATTATAAATTCAGGTTGTTTTTTTGCATATTCTTCCAGTGCCGAAATCATAGTATTGCCATATTCCTTGAAATCTTCGGCGGCAATATTAAGACGGAATTCTTCGCTTTCGGCGGGCTCTTTAAGGTCGGCGATGAGGTCTGAAATGGTGTGACCTTGTTTTTTGAGCTTAGCCATTTCAATAAGCAGACGTGTTACGAGATATGCGCCGTCGTCAAGAAAATAATTTTCTTTGAGCGCCGCGTGCCCCGAGGTTTCAATGGCAAGCTGTGAATCTGTGCCGTTTTCGTTTAGGCGGATAGATTCGTTGATAACGTTTTTATATCCGCGGCGAAAACGATGGTGTACACCGCCGTGCGCCGCGATAAACTCCGCAAGCCCGCTTGAGGTGATGGAGTCGGTGACGATGGTGGTGTGCGGGAACTCTTTTAATAAAACTGCGGAAATTGCCGCAATCAGTCGGTTTTTATTGAGCACGCTGCCGCCCTTGTCAACAGCGCCCGCGCGGTCGACGTCCGTGTCAAAAATGAGCCCGAAATCCGCATTTGCGGCAATAACAGCATTGACAATGCTGTCCATTGCTTCTGTGTTTTCGGGGTTTGGGATGTGGTTCGGGAAAGTGCCGTCAGGCTCTAAAAATTGGCTGCCGGTTGTGTCGGCACCCAGAGGCTTTAAAACCTTGTCTACATAAAAACCGCCCGCGCCGTTGCCCGCGTCCACGATTATTTTAAAACCGTTAAAAGGATGCTGCTCTCCTGTGGCGCTGCGGATTTTGTTTTTGAGTATACCTGCGTATACGCTCATGAAATCGGCGTTTTTGACTTCTGCGGTTTTGCCGCACTTTGTAATATCGCCCGCTATTTTAATAAGCTCTGCAATATCGCCTTTTTCGAGCCCGCCTTGCGCGGTAAAAAATTTTAAGCCGTTGCGGTTCATGGGAAGATGGCTTGCAGTTACCATAACCGCGCCGTCACACATAAAACCCTCTGTTACAGTGGTCATGAACATTGCGGGGGTGGAAGCCATACCGCAGTCAATAACGGCTGCGCCCATATCGGTAAATCCGTCAATACACGCAAGCTTCAGCGCGGGACCCGTAACGCGTGAGTCTGTGCCTATGGCGATTTTAATATCTGAATTGCCGCGTGCAAGCAGCCATTTTGCAAATGCGGCGGAAAGGTCGCGCACCGCGTCGTTTGTAAGGTTTGCGTTTTCGCCCATAGCTACTCCGCGTATATCACTGCCGTTTTGCAGTTTACTGTAATCCATAATTTATATACTCCCTTTATTATTTTAATGTAATAACAATAATTCTATTTTACTCATAAAACAGCAGATATTCAATAGCGGAATACAAACGGAAGCCGCTTTTTTGTGCAGTAAAGCACTGAAAAAGTAAAAAAATGAAAAATCAGTTTTTTTTGTTCTAAATACGTGTAAGTTCCTGTGAAAAGCGATAAAAGCTTTAAAATATTACGTTTTCGTAACAAAAACAGTTGAAAAAAAGCCGAGGTTGTATTATTATATATGATATGTAGGCAATTTGTGTTTGCATGAGTAATTGAGAAGAGAGGCTTCAGTGAATGGGTTTATTCGGAAATTTTAATGATATAGGAATTGACCTTGGTACGGCGACTGTTTTGGTTTACGTAAGAGGCAAAGGAATTGTGCTTCGTGAACCGTCGGTGGTTGCGGTGGATAGGATTTCAAGCAGGATGCTCGCCATTGGTGAAGAAGCGCGTATTATGCTTGGTCGTACACCCGGAAACATCGTTGCAGTGCGTCCGTTGCGCGAGGGTGTAATTTCAAATTTTCATGATACAGAAAGAATGCTGCGCTATTTTATGCGCAAGGTAATAGGCAAACGGATGTTTTTTAAACCGCGTGTTGTTGTGTGCGTGCCATCGGGTGTTACAGAGGTGGAAAAGCGTTCGGTTATTGAGGCTACAGAAGAAGCGGGTGCGCGGCATACCTGCCTTATTGAAGAGCCAATTGCGGCGGCAATCGGTGCGGGCATAGACATTGGCGCGCCACAGGGCAATATGGTGCTGGATATTGGCGGCGGTACTGCGGATATGGCGGTTATTTCTCTCGGCGGCGCAGTAATAAGCGATTCCATCAAGATTGCGGGCGATACCTTCGATGAATATATTTCGCGGTACATCAAAAAGAAATACAATATGCTTATAGGCGAACGCACCGCAGAGGAAATCAAAATCAATATCGGTTCTGCATTTCCGAGAAAAGAAGAAGCATATATGGAGGTTACGGGCAGAAACCTTATATCGGGATTGCCCAAAACTATCACAATAAGCTCAAATGAAACAATAGAAGCAATGCAGGAGCCGTTAAACCGCATTATGGAAACAATGCACGGCGTGCTTGAGCGCACTCCGCCGGAGCTTACGGCGGATATTGCGGAAAACGGGATTTGCATGACGGGCGGCGGTTCGCTGCTTTACGGGCTTGACAGGCTGCTCACGGAGCGCACTAAGATTCCGTGCTATGTTGCGGAGGATGCGGTTTCGTGTGTTGCAATCGGCACGGGAAAAGCGCTTGAGAGCATTGATGTATACAGCGCGGGCGCGGTTTATGATTATCGCCGCGGAGATTATTATAATCAAGGATATTGATACAGAAATGAGGAGGGAGGCTCCAATAGAGAATTTTTTGAATTTTCTGCGGGAGTCTTTTCTCATATTTTTAACATTTTGTGAATATTATATAAAAATGGTTGTATATTACGTAGAATGTATTATTATAATGAAAAGTAAATGTTATCAAAATTCGGAGGGTATTTGCCGGTGAATCATCATAAAAAAATAAAAGCGCTTTTGTGCGTGCTGATTGTACTTATAATATGTGCGGGTGGTGTAAGTTATGCGCTTGTGGATGCATATTCTTCCATAAAAGCAAACCCGATGTCTGCGTTTGTGGCGGCAGAGTCGCCTAAGGCGGGGCAAGATGGCGTTGTTCCCGAGAAAAAGCAGCCGACAGAGATGATAGATATAAACGGACAGACCTATGGTAAAAATCCGGATACTATTTCGATTTTGATGCTCGGGATAGATTGGGACGGTTCGGAGGAGAAGGATAAGACGGGCGCGCGCAGCGATATGGTCATGCTGTGCACGATAGATGTGCAAAACAGCAATATTTCATTTTTATCTATACCGCGTGATACGCGTACCACGGTGCATTATTGTGACAAAAAGACATTTGAGCCAATTGATAAAACCTGTGTTACAAAGATAAATCATGCATATGTTTTAGGGGGGGGCAATGACCCTAAGAAGCATGGTGCGGACAACGCAATGCTTGCAACAAAAGAGCTTATTGAATGTGAAGGACAGCTTAATATTCCTGTGGATTATTATGTTTCGATAGATTTAGAGCACCTTTCAGGCTTGGCGGATGCGCTTGGCGGCGTAGAGGTCACGCTTGAACAAGATTACCCCGACATTGGCAGCAAGGGTGATGTAGTAAATTTGCAGGGTAATGATGTGCGGCTTTATTTGCAGAACAGAAAGCAGATGACAGGCGGTGAAATGGATCGCCAGCGTCATGAACAGACTTTTATGATGGCAATTGCCAAAAAGGTTAAGGATTTGGGCGCGGTGCAGGCGGCTACAAAGCTTTTCCCGCAGCTCTCGGGCAACGTAATTCAAACTAACCTCAGCATTGAGCAGATTGTCGCAATGGCAGGCGTGCTTGATAAAGTAGGATCTATTGACAACATAAAGCTGGATAGATTCGAGGAAAACTGGCAAAAATTCCCCGATCCGATTGTTAAAGACCCGCCGAAGCTTGATTATTTTATAATTGATAAAGATGAGCTGCTGAATAAAATGTTGAATTTGTATTATACGCAAATGTAGAAAATGTAAATGTTAAAGTGAATGAAAAGACCCTTGTGCTGCCAAAAGCGGTGCGAGGGTCTTTTGATTTCGGGCTTTATGTCGACTGCCGATAAAGGCGAAAATCTGTTTTACAAAAAACAGTAAATTGGAATATGGTTATGTTATAATAAAAGAAAAGAAACATGGGGCGTGAATATGGGCGTTACATTTATATTGGGGCGAACCGCATCGGGGCGCGATGAACGTGTTATAAAAAAAATAACAGATATAGCAAAGCAAGACCCGCTTGCGGAGGTGCTTGTTATTGTGCCGCCGCAATCTACATATATCACGGAAAAGCAATTATTGCGTGCAATGGGCGCAAAGGGAATGATGGGGGTGTGCGTGCAAAGCCCGTCGCGCGTGTGCGACCGCGTGCTTGAGAGCACCTATGGCAGAGCTGTTACGAGCATTGACGCCGTAGGCAAAAGTATGATGTTGCGCCTTATACTTGACCGCGACAGGGAAGAACTGAGGGCACTTGCAAAAAGTGCGGTGCGCAGCGAGCTTCCGTTTGACGTGGCAAGCCTTATTTCGGAGTTAAAAACGCTTGATATTACGCCTGATATGCTGCGCGAGGTATGCACAGAGAACGCAAATACGCGGGATAAATTACAAGACATTGCATTTTTATATGAGCGGCTGGAGGAAGAAACGCAGTATTGCTTTGATACAGAGGACAAAATAAATTTGGTAATTGAACACATCAATGAAGCGGATTTTTTGAAAAATACGCAGCTTGTGATACATGGGTTTGATATTTACAATGCGCAAACGGTGCGTTTTTTCACGGCGCTTATGTGTGCGGCAAAAGACAGCGTGATGTCCTTTTACTATGCCGCTTCAAAGGAAGCGGATTCCGAGGTTTACGGCATATGTGATGAAAACCGCAATAAGTTTTTGGCAAGCGCGGCAAAGTTGGGGCTTCATACGGAAATTGTGACAGAGGACAGAAAAATATCGCAGGATATATTGCACATAGAAAAGAATTTGTATGCGTACCCGCTAAAGCAAAAGGAGCGGGCGAGGGATGTAAGCATTATGCGCGCCAAAAGCATGGAGGAAGAGGTGCGCGCGGTGATGGCGCAAATTGTGTGGCTGAATAAAAAACACGGCTATGCTTTTCATGATATGGCGGTGGTGTGCGGGAGTGCGCAAAAATATGTGCCTATGATTACGCGCCGCTTTGAGGAGGCGGGTATACCTTGTTTTGCGGGGAAAGGGCGCACGCTTGACAGCTGCGCGTACAGTGTGTTTTTGTTGGGGGCGATAGAGCTTTCACAGGGACGGCTAAAAAAAGATACGCTTATTGCTCATGCAAAAACGGGGTTTTGCGGGATTCCTGCAAGGGGGATAAGCGCGCTGCAAAATTATGCGTTTTCCAATGTGCGTGATGGCTTTGCATTTACACATCCATTTAAGGATGAAACGGCGGAGCGTGCGCGTGCGGCGCTGATGGAACCGATAATGCGCCTTAGGGCGCGTGCAAAGAATGCTCTTAAGGCGAGCGAATATATAGACTGTGTGCTGGAATATGCGTCGGGGCTTGCGGCGGCGGACACGCTGAGCGCGCAAATGCGCGCGGCGGAAGCGGCGGGGCTTGCGGAGAGCGCTGAATTTACGGCACAGGTATATGATAAAGCCATGCGGATTTTGCAGCAGGCACAGGAAATTTTGCGTGACGCGCCCATAAAAAAGGCGGAGTTTAAGGCGCTTATAAAAACGGGGCTTGCGTCACAAAAGGTGGAGGTGCTCCCGCCGATGGCGGATGAAATTGCGGTGGGCGAAATTTCATATGTGCGCCTTGATGATGTAAAGGCGGTATTTGTGTTGGGCGCAAATGACGGCGTATTGCCGAATTATGAGCAAACTTCAGATATTTTAGCAGATTATGAGCGCGAGCTTTTACTCACGCAGCTTGCGGGGCTTACATATACAGGCAATGTGGAAAAACAAAAATTGGCGATTCTGAAAACATTTACCAAGCCCGAGGAGAAGTTATTTGTGAGCTATGTGGAAAATGATGAGGAAAAGCGGTCATTGCTCATAGATAGGTTATATGAACTGTTTGCCGACATAAAGCAAACGGAAGCAGCGGACATTGCCCCCATGCTTAAGCAAAACGCGTATATGCAAACCGCACGTTCGCTGCGCGCCTATGGAAACGGTGTCGAGCAGAGCGCAGAGGAGAGGGTTGCGGCGGCGGTGCTTGCGGACCGCGAATTCCCGCAGAAGCTGCGCGCCATACTTTGGGGCACGCAAAACGCGAACGCGGCGCGGCGGTTGAAAGAGGAAACGGCGGCAAAGCTGTATGGGAAAATGCACGGCAGTGCAAGCAGGATAGAAAAGTATTATGAATGTCCGTACAAGCATTTTATTGCGTATGGGCTGCGCGTGCGCGCGCCGCGTGAATATACCGTTGACCAAATGGATGTGGGTAATTACGCGCATAAAATACTTGAAACGATGACAAAAGAGGTTAAAAAAACAGGCAAGAAATGGGCGGAGCTTCCGCAGGAGGAGCTTGACAAATGCTTTGCAACGGGCGCGGACGCGGCGCGCAAGGAACAGGAAAAATATACGCTTAACAAGCATAATGACAACGTGCTAAGCGCGGTGGAGCGCGAAACGAGGCTTGCGGCGAGCGCTGTTTGTATGCAGCTGTCTAAGTCGGCATTGCAGCCGCGCGAAAGTGAATATACATTTGAAAAAGAGATTTCCGAGGGCATAGTTTTGCATGGCAAAATCGACAGGATAGATACGGCGGAGTTAAACGGGTGTACTTATTTTGATGTTATTGACTATAAAACAGGGCAGCCGCGGTTTTCTATGAGCGAGCTTGCGGGCGGGCTCAGCTTGCAGCTTATGATTTACATAATGGCGGTGCAGGAGATTTTGAGCGAAAAAGCGACCTTTGCGGGCGCTCATTATTTTGAGATACATCTTCCGATTTTTGATAAACCGGGTAAAGCGGGGGAGCAGGATTTTGATATGAAAGGCATTTGCGGAGTGGACTTTGAAACGGCGCAGGAGCTTTTCGGCGGGGAAGAAAACGCAGTGCTTACAATTGCGCTTAAATATAAAAATAACGGCGAGCCATATGAAACCACAAGGAAAAAGATGTTTACAGAGCAAGAGGTGGGCGAGCTGCTGGGTTTGGCAACAGAGCTGATACGGCATGCGGTGTGTGAAATCAAGGGGGGAGATACGCGCATTATGCCGTATTCCGCTAATGATAAAAAAGGCTGTGATTATTGCGAGTTTGCGGGCGTGTGTATGTATGATGAAGGCTATGCAGGCAACGAGCAGCGCATTATTCCCGATATGACGCGCGAGGATGTATTGGCAGAAGCAAGAAATATGAAAGCACAAGCGGAGGCACAGGGTGAAGCTGACTGAAAAACAAACAAGAGCTATTGAAACGCAAGAGGGCAATGTGCTCGTGTCGGCGGCGGCGGGCAGCGGAAAGACAAGCGTGCTTGCAAAGCGAGTTGCGCGCATTGTGGCAGCCGGCGGAGATATTCGCGCGATGCTTGTTATGACCTTTACAAATGCGGCGGCATCCGAAATGCGGCGGCGTATAGCGCGTGAAATCAAAGAAGAAGCTGAGCGAAGCGGCAGCAGGCGGCTTTATGAACAGGCGGAGCTTGTTACGGCGGCGGATATTTCCACATTTCACAGCTTTTGCGGCAAATTAGTGCGCAAAAATTATGCGCTTTTGGGTTTGTCGGCAAGTGTGCGCATTATGAACGGGGACACGATGAATCGCGTGAAAAGCTCGGTGGCGCGCGAGCTTATGGATGAGCTTTATGAAGCTGAGGATGAATCGTTTTTGCGGCTGCTGCGCAGATATACCAAACGCGGAAATGATAGTACGCTTGCGGAATATTTATTGAATATACATGATGCTATAATGAGCAAGCCCGAGCCGTTTGCGTGGGTGGAGTGGTCAGAGCACAAAAACACCGAGGAATATATTAAAAAGCTTAAAAAGCAGTATGATAAAAATGTGCTCGAGCAGCTTTATTATGCGCAAAAATGGGTGGAAGCGTCGGAGCGGATAACGCACACAGATGAGCCGATGCAGAATGTGAGGGATTTAGAGTACATTGAGTACTTAACTGAAATGCGCGAATATGCGGCAAAAAACGGTACGCAGGAATTGCGCAGTAAATACATGGGCGCAAAGCTTGGAAACATTACAAATGGAATGTACCCTGAGCGCAAACAGCGCGTGCAGTATATATACAAAGAAGCGCGCAAACAGCTAAAGGCGGCGTTAGAAACGGAAGCCGTGCCCTTTGAAAAACGGGTGCAAGCGGAGCTTTTGTATACGCAGGAGGATGCGTGCGCGATGTTTGCGCTTGTGCGGGCGTTTCATGAGCGTTATGCGGCAAACAAGCTTGAGGACGGTGTGCTGGATTATTCCGATATGGAGCATTTTGCGTTGACGGCGCTTTCAAATGATGAGGTGCGCGCCTCGGTTATGAGCACCTATGAATATATTTTTGTGGATGAATATCAAGATACAAATCCGGTGCAGGAAAAAATTATTCGTGCGGTGTCGGGCGAGGCAAGCTTGTTTATGGTGGGGGATATTAAGCAGAGCATATACAAATTCAGGCTTGCAGACCCATTTATTTTCCGCGAAAAAGCGCGGGCATTTAAGGGGGAATCAAAAGCAGGCGAGCTGATTTTGATGAATGATAATTTCCGCAGTGCGCAGGGCGTGATAGACGCTGTAAACGGTATAATGCAGCGGGTGATGAGCGAAAGTTTAGGCGATGTTGATTATGACGAGAATGAGCGCTTGAACAAGAAGAGGACGGGCGGAAGCACGGAAATTTTGTTGTGTGAAGAACCAAAAAACAAAAGAACAGGCACGGAGGATTGTGAGGAGGAAGAGCACGTAAAGCACGCAAAGGAAGCGTGTATGATAGCGGACAGCATAGAGAGCGAGATCAGAAGCACGGTTACGGATAAGAACACGGGTAAGCCGCGACCGACAAAATACGGTGATATTGCGGTGCTTTTTCGTTCGCGCGGGGCTATGATTTATGTGCTTAAGTCGGAGCTTGAGCGCAGGGGAATACCGTGCGCGATAAATGTCGAGCAGGCAAATAATTTGGCGGAAACAGAGCTGTTTGTAAATGTGCTGAGGCTTATAGATAATCCGACTGATGATGTGGCGCTTTTGTCTGTTATGCGTTCATATATCGGCGGCATGGACGAACAAGAGCTTGCGCAGATAAAAGCGGCAGACGAGAACAATAGGGCGTTTTATTATGAAAGCGCTGAGCGTTATGCAAAAAATGAGCAGGATGAAATTGCGAAAAAGCTGCGCGCGTTATATACGCGGCTGGATTTTTTGCGCGTATGCGCGGTATCGCTTTCGGTGGAGGAGCTGCTTGCGCGCACTGTGCAGGAGCTGGATTTTGAAACATACATAGCTTGCACGCCGAACGGGGACATGAAGCAGGCGATGTTCTCACAGTTTTTGGAGCTGTGTACAGAGCTTATATCCACACAGGCAAACAGCCTATATATGCTTTTGAACACACTCAAAGAAATAAAAAAACGCGACGGCACATATATTAAGACGGCGGTAAGGGCCGTGGAGGCGGATTGCGTACATATTTCAACCATTCACAGCTCTAAAGGGCTTGAATATCCTATTGTATATGTGATAAATCTCGAAAGAACGTTCAGCATACATGATTTCAAGAACAAAATGCTGATACATGATGAATATGGCTTAATGCCAAAATATATTGACGATGAAAAGCTTTATTGTAATACAACAACGGAAATGGAAATTGCAAAGGGACAGATTCAAAGAGAAGCTCTTTCAGAGGAGCTGCGCGTGCTGTATGTGGCAATGACGCGCGCGCAAGAAAAGCTTAAGCTTGCGGGCAGCGTGGAAAACATAGAAAATGCGCAAAATGAGTGGCGTATGCTGCACGATATGGGTACATATGAAAATGCAAAATCTATGCTGGATTGGGTAATGGCGGCAAATGCGGATGATTTTATTACCGTGAATATTTATGGCGAGGGGCAGGAAACAAAGGAACAAAAGAAAAGGGATGTTGCGGCGTATTGCGAAAAACTATCTGCGTCAGATGACAGGGCAGAGCTTTTGAGCGTGGGCGAGCATAAGAATATTCCGGCAAAGGTGTCGGTGAGCGCTGTTAAACGTGCGAATAAAAATGTGCGGTTGTTGACGCCGATGCTTGCGGAAACAGAAGAGATTACGGGCGCAAGGCTGGGAACGCTTGTGCACAGTATGATGGAGCGCGTCGTTTTTGCGGAGGGGGATATAACACAGATTGTGCAGGAAATGTTTGAGCGAAAGCTGCTCACGGAAAAAGAGCGTGAGGCGGTGCTTTTGCATGCGGATTGGATTACAGGCTTTTTGCACACACCGCTTTATGAGCGAATCAAAAACGCAAAAAAAGTGTTGAGAGAGCAGCCCTTTAATTTAGAGGTCGAGGCGGACAGCATAGGGTATGACGGCGAGGGCAAAATGCTTGTGCAGGGGATTTTAGATATTGCGTTTTTGGAGGGGGAATGGGTGCTCGTTGACTATAAGACGGACCGCGTAACGGAAAAAAACGCGGAGGAGGTTGCGCGCTCTTATGCGGTGCAGCTTGAGCTTTATGCGCGCGCTCTTATGGAAATCACGGGTATAGCTGTCAAAGAAAAATACTTTTATTTTTTGCGATTGCAAAAGTGTGTGAAGATATGAGCACGGCAAGGAAAAAGCGGCTGTATATTAAATAAAGCGGAAAGGCGGTTATTCATGCAAAACAAAAAACAACGTATTGCGGTAATGTGCGCGATATTGGCAAAAAATCCAAATAGGCTTTATTCGCTGAATTATTTCAAGGAAATGTTCGGCGCGGCGAAATCAAGCCTTTCAGAGGACGTCGGGGTTATTCGGCAGGTGTTTTTGGAGGCGGGTATCGGCAGCATAGAAACGGTTATGGGTGCTCACGGCGGAGTGCGGTATGTGTCGGGAATGCCCGAAGCTGTGCGAACATTGCTTATAACAGAGCTTATAGAAAAAATGACAGATACGTCGCGCATATTGCCGGGCGGCTATATGTATATTGCGGATTTGTTTTGTACGCCGTATTATGTGGACGGAATGGCGCAGATAATGGCGGAGTGGTTTACGGATGCGCGTGCTGATTTTGTTGTGACGGTGGAAACAAAGGGAATACCGCTTGCGATGAGTGTGGCGCGCATACTGAATTTACCTCTTGCGATAGCGCGCAGGGAAAGCAAGCTTACGGACGGCTCGGTGTTTTCCATTAACTATCTTTCGGGCTCGTCACGCAGATTACAGACAATGTCGCTTTCTAAGCGCATGATCAAGGAGGGAACGCGCGCGCTTGTGATTGACGATTTTATCGCGGGGGGCGGGACTGTAAAAGCGATTTGCGATATGCTTTTCGAATTTAATATTGAGGTTGTGGGTACGGGCGTGGCTATCATAAACCGCTATCCGCAGAAAAAACGAATAAGCAGCTATAAAGCCATTTTTGAGCTTGAGGAATTAAGCGAAACCAAAATTGAGATTTCAGCATATTGCCGCTAAAAAGGACAGTTGCAATTTCTCATAAGGTGTGCTAAATTGATAGTAATAATAAAGGTATTTAGGGTGAATTGTTTTTTTATGCTGAGGAAGCATATCAAGTCAACAACGAGGTGGAGGATTGAAAAATGGAGATTACAGATATTCGCATCAGAAAAATTGACGGAACAGGTAAAATGAAGGCTATCGTTTCTGTAACATTTGACGATATGTTTGTTGTGCACGACATGAAAATCATTGAGGGCGGAAGCGGACTTTTCATTGCTATGCCGAGCAGAAAAACGCCGGGCGGTGAATATAAGGATATTGCACATCCGATAAATACCGAGGCACGCGAAATGATTCAGCAGATTATTTTAAAGGAATACGAAAATCTGCCTGAGGAAGTTAAAGATACAGAACCACAAGAGTATGAATAAATAAAAATTCGGTTAAATAAATTAAAAAATGCTTGCGCTAAAGCCTTTCCTTGTCGGAAAGGCTTTTTTTGCTCTAAGATGACGAGAGCCGAATCCACACGTTTTTCCCGCACTGCTCCTCGCTTGCCTTAGCTACGGCTAAGCATTGCAAGGTTTTGCCCTTGCCGGGTCTGTGTGCTCTTGCCCTTGCGGGGTCTGTGTGCTCTTGCCCTTGCGGGTCTGTGTGCTCTTG
>JAVXIJ010000034.1:4263-12763 GCA_036648415.1 Christensenella sp. | reverse complement strand
ATCATATTTGCTGCCCGAAAGCTCTTCTATTTTTGCGATAATCGGTACAAAAACGTCCGTTTCATATACTGATTTTTTGCCCTGCAAAATCGCTATTGTACGGTCGAGTCCCATGCCTGTATCCACATTTTTATGCTCAAGCGGCACAAATGTTCCATCCTCCTGCTTGTTGTATTCCATAAAAACATCATTCCATATTTCAAGATATTTTCCGCAATCACAAGCCGGGCTGCAATCCGCGCTGCACGCAGGCTTGCCTGTATCTATAAACATTTCGGTATCCGGTCCGCACGGTCCTGTAATTCCCGCCGGTCCCCACCAATTGTTTTCTTTGGGCAGATAAAAAATATGATCATCACTTACACCTAAGGATTTCCACGTTTCATATGCCTCAGTATCACGCTGCGCGTTATCGTCCCCCGCAAAGCAGCTGAAATACAAGGTGTCCTTATCAATTCCCAGATATTTTTCATCCGTTAAAAATTCAAAGCTCCACGCAATAGCTTCCTTTTTAAAATAATCACCCAACGACCAATTCCCGAGCATTTCAAAAAATGTGCAGTGAGATTCATCCCCCACTTCATCAATATCACCTGTGCGCACACACTTTTGCACATCTGTAATACGTGTGCCCGCAGGATGCTTTTCGCCCAATAAATAAGGCACCAGCGGGTGCATTCCCGCTGTTGTAAACAGCACTGTCGGGTCATTTTCAGGGATTACGGACGCACTTTTCACTATAGCATGTCCTTTACTTTTAAAAAAATCCAAATACATTTGTCTAAGCTCGTCACTTGTTAAGCACTTCATCAAAAAAACTCCTCTTTATTTATCGTTACTTGCACAACACCACAACAGCATTGGCAATAATATCCGCCGTTTTCACTAACGAATCAATATCAATATATTCATCTGCCTGATGCTCCGTTCCTATCTGCCCCGGGAACAATGCGCCAAACGCAACAGAATTCGGGAAGGTGCGCGCATAAGTCGCTCCGCCCATATTCATACAATATGCAGGCTCTCCCGTCACTTCCTCATATGCCTGTTTAAGTCCTGCAATAAGCGGTGAATCCTCGCTTACAAAATGCGGCGGGCGAGAAAACACTTCCTCCACCGTAAGCTCTTTCATCCGTACGCGAATTGCATCTAAAATCTTTTTCTTTTCCGCATGAATGGGATAGCGAATATCAATACCCGCTTCCACACCCGTGTCCGTCGTTTTAAAATATCCAAGATTTAAGGTCAGCGCCCCCGATTCATCCTCCGACGCTATTCCAAGATGCGTACCATCTGTTTGTATCCCGATAAACTCCGCTATCTCATATACAGCATCTGATATGGCATTTTTTATAAGCGGCAGCGTATTTAAAAACAAAATCATATGCGAAAGCGCATTAACGCCCTCCGCCGGCTTAGAACCATGTGCGGAAACACCCTGCGCAGTAAGCTTCATGCTATGTGTGTTTCCCTCCGACTTAAGCTTTACAGGTGAATCCTCATTGAATATGTCCACCATTTGTGAAAGTGCCGCCACGTTTCCCTCTATTTCGCAAGTGCAAACCGACGGAACAACATTTACACGTTCCCCCGCATTAAGAGATTTAATAACAAGCCCGGCTCCTGCCGCAGCATAGGCACTCTTCACAGCCTTTAACTGTAACAGACCTTTTTCCGCATTGATAATCGGAAATTCCGCGTCCGGCGAAATTGCCATTTGCGGAATTTCACCGCCGTTTTTCTTATAAAAATCCATATCTGACCAACCGCTCTCCTCGTCACACCCAAAAATCAAGCGAACACGCTTATTAAGGCTGATACAATTTTCCTTAATTGCGGAAAGCGCAAACAAAGCTGCAATCGCCGGTCCTTTATCATCAATCGCACCGCGACCGTAAACACGTCCGTCTTTTACCGTACCCGCAAAAGGCGGCACTGTCCAGCCTTCTCCCGCAGGCACAACATCAAGGTGCGTCACAATCGCAAATAACTCATCGCCGTCACCATATTCTACATATCCGAGGTTGGAAAAAAAATTCACACTGTCAAAATCGAGCTTTTCCGCTAAATTAAGCGTTTTTATAAGCACGTCAAACACGCCCTTACCATATGGCATATTGCCCTGCGGCGCACTTTTTACACTTTTTATAGACAATATGTGGCATAGTGCCTCTACCATTTCATCCTTGCGCGGAGCAAGCGAAAAATCTAACATGGAGTTTAACTCCCTTCCTACACATAAATCAACATGTTACATTATAACAGATATTTGCAGATAATACACCGTTTTTTTATTGTTACGCTTAAGCATACCGGACTCGAACCAATGCGGAAAAATTCTGTTTAAAAACCGTATCGTTTGAATTCGGTATGCTTATACATATATTGTAATATTTCACGCTGTTCTTACTTTTTTTTAGCCACATTGCTTTATCACAAGGAATCACGGTTGTACACGGCGAATTAGTAAATAAGAAATCATTTTGTGAGGTGAGTACTATTTCCATCCATGACGGGCATCGCGAACGCCTTAAGCATCGATTTTTACAACATGGGCTTGACTCCTTTGAAGAGCATGAAGCGCTTGAGCTTCTGCTGTTTTTTGCAATTCCGCGAAGAGATACCAACCCCATCGCGCATGAGCTTCTTGCACGTTTTGGCAGCCTGAAAAATATATTTAATGCCGACCCTGCCGATATTGCGCGCACCAAAGGCGTCGGTGATAACGCCGCCGTATTGCTAAAGCTTCAATCCGAGCTTGCGCGAAAATATTGGATGTCCGATATTCGCGCTCATACCACTATATCCTCTATCGCGTCTGCCATTGACTATTTAACTCTCTTATTTCGAGGCAAAACCAAAGAGGAATTTTATATTGTTTGCCTGGACGCACATTTTCGCGTCAAGCATACCGACCGTTTAAGCCGTGGCACAGCCACTGAAACTCCTGTATATATTAGGCTGATTACGGAAACAGTTATACGCACAGGCGCTGAAAATATCATTGTTGCTCATAATCACCCCGGTGGCAGTGCCTTCCCCAGCAACAAGGACATATTATCCACGCAGCAAATTTTAAGCGCAATGAACGCAATATCCGTTCCTATGCTTGACCATATAATTATCGGCGAAAATGACGTATTCAGTTTTTCTGAAAAGCTTCTCACTATGGGCACTTCTACAAAGGATGAAGCGCGCGCCGCACAATATTCCGGCCGCGTGATGCAGGATTCACCGTTCTTTCAAGTGTAAATTTTAACCTTTACTTGCAATATACACTTGTTTTGAGTATAATTCTCTTGTAACAAATAAACATAAGTTTCGGAGGAAAATAATATGGCAATTGAATATTTTCATATAAAAGAACGTGACTTTGACCTTGTGGAACAGTTGATTCGCATCGAACATTCATCCTATGAAAGCGGCGGAATGGATATTTTCGACCTTATTGCCATGCTGCGCCATGCGCGTGTATATGTTGCGGTCGAATATGATGAAATACTCGGAGCTGTTTACTTTATGCGTAATTTTGACAACCCCGACAAAGTGTTTTTACACAGCATAAACATTATTGACCCGCAAGCCTATCCGAACCTCGGAACTTCCCTTTTAAATATCGCTTTTTCAGATATGCGCGCTTTCGGCATCAAAATTGTTGAAGTAAGTGTTGACCCGTCAAATTACCGCGCGCTCAAAATTTATCGTGAACAGCTCGGTTTTGTTGCAAGCGACAGTATGCAAAGTGAAATTTTAAACGGCGAAGAAATACTCATGCTCCAAAAAGAACTATAAGCTGTATTTGCACTCCAAAAGCCGCGCAGGCGGCTTTTTTCATTCCTCAAAAAGGAGGATATGTCGTGAACACGTTACGAGGAGGTAAAAATATGTGGATCGTATTTGCGCTTCTTTCTGCGGTATTTGCCGCCGCAACCGCCATACTTGCCAAAATCGGCATACAGGATATGAACTCCAACCTTGCCACAGCCATCCGCACCGTTGTTGTGTTAATGATGGCATGGGGCATAGTATTCGTAACGGGTACGCAAGCCGAAATCCCCCATATAACCGCAAAATCATGGATATTTCTCATACTCTCGGGCATAGCCACAGGGCTTTCATGGCTGTTCTATTTTAAAGCACTTCAGCTTGGCGATGCATCAAAGGTCGTCCCCATTGATAAATTCAGTGTTGTCATAAGTATGGTGCTCGCATTTGTTATCTTAAAAGAAGCAATCACCGCCAAAACTATCGTCGGCGGCGTGCTGATAACCCTTGGCACACTTGTTATGGTGCTTTAGTTTTTTACAATAAAAAAGCCGCATTGGGCTTTCTGTAATGACTACAATAAAAGTCAGACTTTATAGTATAGCAGTTAATTTAAAATCTGCTATACTATTTTTATGCTATATATGTGCGCACGCGAAACCTTGCGCCGATGTTCTCCGCAAGTTTCCTACACGTTTCAATATCTGCTGCGCTTATCACGTCCACCACAGAAAGAGTGGTTTTAATGCCATATTTCACGCAAGCCCGTGCAAAATCAAGCATATAACGAAATCCATCCTCGCCATATTTACTGTGCACCACAGCGTCATATTTACGCGCATCCGCTTCATTTAAACTTATTGAAACCTCGTCCGCCAATCCCGCAAGTTCTTTTGCAACATCACGATTATGGTATACACTCGCGTGCCCATTTGTATTTATACGCACATTTCCGCCATAGCCTTTAACATATTCCGCAATTTTCTTAAGCTCATCAATTTTAACAGTCGGCTCGCCATATCCGCAAAACACAACATCTGTTTTATCCTCGCTGAGCAGCTTAATAATTTCATCCGCTGTTGGCTCGTTTTTTAACCATAAATCATATCCGCCAACGCCGCGCTCTGTTCTGCGCACACAAAACTCGCAGTCATTAGTACATTTATTTGTCAAATTTATATAATTTTTATCACCGATTTTATAAATATATGTATTCAAATTATTTCCTCTTTTATCACTTGATTCCAAAAAAACGTTTGCCGTTTTCTGCCGTAATACGTATGATTTCCCCCACGGATACCCCTTTTATCTCCGCAAGCTTCTCTGCCGTATACCTTACATTAGCAGGTTCATTGCGCTGTCCGCGCAGCGGCACAGGCGTCATATACGGACAGTCTGTTTCAATAAGCAATCGTTGAAGCGGCACCGCATGCGCTGCTTCGATGATTTTTCGCGCATTTTTAAAGGTAACTGCTCCTCCGAATGCGATATAATAACCCATTGCTACAAGCTCTTCCGCCGTTTCTGCGCTTCCCGAAAAGCAATGCAAATTTCCTCGAACCTCAGGATATTTTCTCAGGATTTCCATAGTATCCGCCGTTGCCTCACGGCTGTGCACCACAATAGGCATATTCACATCCAATGCAAGCACAATCTGCTTTTCAAACACTTCACGCTGTATCTCTCGCGGTGACAAATCATAATGATAATCAAGCCCGATTTCGCCTATTGCGACAACCTTAGGCTCTTTTATCAGTGTTCGCAGCACATTCGCTGTATCGGTATCCCACTCATCCGCACTATGCGGGTGCACCCCCACCGCCGCATGAACAATTGCGTGCTCATGCGCAAAAGCCGCAGCAGCAATACTATTTGCAAGATCTGCAGAATTTTCCACAATGTTTCCCACGCCATGTAACATAAGACCCGTTATAATGCGCTCCCTATCTTCATCAAACCGCTCATCTAACAGGTGCGTATGTGTATCAAAAAGCATTTCATTATCCAACAATAAGACCATCCTTTGCATTCGCCGTCACAAGCGCAAGTTCTGCGTGACTTCCCACAGCCAATATCATGCCCTCAGACAGCGTTCCTCTAAGCTTAGCAGGTTTAAGGTTCGCCACTATAACAACAGTCTTTCCGACCATCTCCTCCGCCGTAAAGCTCTCGCGTATTCCCGAAACAATCGTTCGTGTTTCCTCTGCGCATTTGACCGTTAATTTCAACAGTTTATCCGAACCTTCAAGATTTTCACATGCCGTTACGATTGCAGTTTTAAGCTGTATTTTCTTAAACTCGTCTATCGTAATCTGCGGCGCCTCTTCATTTTTCGCCTGCGCTTTTTCACGCGCCTTATCCATCATGGAATCAAGCTCAACAAGCTCTTTTTCAATATCAATGCGCGGAAATATTGCCGCGCCCTTTTTTACGCACGTACCTTGCTTTATATTTCCGTAAGACAGCACACTTTGCCAGCTATAGACTTTTTCATCATCGCTTATTCCTAATTGCTCGCGCATTTTTACAGCCGTTTGAGGCATAACGCTCTCAATCATAACGCTCACTATTCTAAGCCCCTCTGCCAAATGATACATAACGCTCCCGAGCCGCGCTTTTTTTGTTTCATCCTTTGCAAGCGTCCACGGCATTGTTATATCAATATATTTATTTAACATTCCTACATATTGCCATATCTCACAAAGCGCTTCCGAAACCTTCCAATCGCTCATCAAAGCGTCCACGCCGGTTGAAAGCCTCGTTGCGCAATCAATTAAATCTTGATCTTCAGGTTCAATATCCGCCATTGCAGGCACTTTACCCTCAAAATATTTATCAATCATCGCAACCGTACGCGAAAGCAAATTACCCAAATCGTTTGCCAAATCTGCATTTATACGCCCTAAAAGCAGTTCATTTGAGAACATGAGGTCACTGCCGAGCGGTGCTTCGCGCATCAAAAAGTAACGTATTGCGTCCACACCATATCTGCCTACCAATACAACAGGGTCAACAACATTTCCGCGGCTTTTGCTCATCTTTCCGCCCTGCAAAGTAAGCCACCCGTGACCATATACCCGCTTTGGAAGCGGAAGCCCCAGCGCCATCAAAATTGTAGGCCATGTAATAGTATGAAAGCGCACAATTTCCTTACCCACCAAATGCAGCTCAGCAGGCCAATATTTTTTAAATTTGCTGTCGTCCTCCGAAAGATACCCAAGTGCCGAAATATAGTTTGACAGCGCATCAATCCACACATACATCACGTGCTCACCGTCAAACGGCACAGGAATCCCCCATTTAAACGAGGAACGCGACACACATAAATCCTCAAGCCCCGGCAATAAAAAATTGTTGAGCATTTCATTTTTGCGCGACTCCGGCTGTATAAAATTCGGATTGTCCTCTATATACTTTATCAACCTATCTGCATACTTTGAAGCACGGAAAAAATAACTTTCTTCTTTTACTTTATGCACTTCGCGTCCGCAATCAGGACACTTTCCATCCACAAGCTGCCGATCCGTCCAAAATGCTTCGCACGGCGTGCAATACCAGCTTTCATACTCGCTTTTATAAATATCGCCTTGATCATAAAGCTTTTGAAAAATCTTTTGCACACATTCCTCGTGCCGTTTATCAGTGGTGCGAATGAAATCATCATTGCTGATATTCATCAATTTCCAAAGCTCTTTTATTTGGGTCACCACTCCATCCACATAAGCCTTAGGTGACATTCCACGCTCTGTTGCAATCTTCTCTATTTTCTGTCCATGCTCATCCGTTCCCGTTAAAAACATCACATCATAGCCTGTCTGACGTTTAAAACGCGCAATGGAATCCGCAGCCGTTGTACAATATGCGTGCCCTATATGCAATTTATCACTCGGATAATAGATAGGTGTCGTAATATAAAATTTTTCGCTCATGTTTTGTGACTCCTTTTTTATCAACGTAAACTTTATTATATAATTTTCTGCGCTTCATTTCAATAGCTGTACAAATGAAAAGGCACAGCACCTTTTGACGGTAGCTGCGCCTGAAATTACTTTGCCTCAAGTTATCCTTTGAAGATAACCCCTTCTTGATATATCGGAACAACATCAAACATGTCTTCACGCGTGCAATACTCCAAGTCATCATATAGCTTTAGCTGTTTAAGATACTCAAAATGCTCACTGCCCTCAAGTGCCCCTAAAATATCATGATTCGCATCATGGTACAATTTCAAAGCAACTCTGCCCATATCGTCAAATTCAATTGATTCATCAACTTTTAGCATTCGGTCAAGTATACAACCCATAGCTATTATATCGTCCATAGAAAACTTTCTTTTTGTTCCGGCACACACTAAAACAACATCACGTTCTAATGAAATTGCCTTTTTGGCAACCGCATCCGCATTTATAAATGTTCCTATAAGTATATCTTCCGCCGCCGCCAGCTCTTTAACAGCAATCGAACCGTTAGTTGTAGAATAAATAATAACCATATCATCCACAACGTTCTGCGTATATTCAAGCGGTGAATTACCAAGATCAAATCCGCTGACCTTTTGTGCCGCAATTTCCCCGCCCAAAAGCACATTGCCTTCTGAAATCTTTTTGATTGCCGCAGCTTCATTTGCCTCACTTGTGGGGACAATTCTGTCACAGCCATTAGAAATCGCAGTAATAATCGTTGCAGAAGCGCGAAGCGCATCCACCATCACCGCTGTACGATCTTGCAACTCTCC
>JAVXIJ010000034.1:0-4163 GCA_036648415.1 Christensenella sp. | reverse complement strand
TTTATACACCGCATTTTTAGGCAGTTTGTACTTTATTGCCACATCTGCTGCTGCAGTTTTTTTGGTTGAGCCGCCTTTTATAAGCTTCTCAAGCTCTTTTGTAATATCCTCCTCCGTCATTTCCGCCGCAACACTGTCCAGCGGATACAACACAACCGCAAATTCTCCTTTGATTGCCTCCCTGCTTTCAAACACGTCAATCGCACCGCGCGCAGTTGTTCGCAAGGTTTCCTCATGCAGCTTTGTAATTTCCCTGCATATACATACCTGCGTTTCCTCCCCCCACACACCGCATACATCGCCGAGCGTCTTTAATATTCTGTTCGGACTTTCGTAAATCACGCATGGCAGCCCTGTTTCCGCTATGCGTTCCAGTTCTTTTTTTCTTGCCGCAGATTTTGCATTTAAAAAACCCCAAAATACAAAATGTGAGCAATCCATACCGCTGACAGCCACCGCCGAAATTGCCGCACACGCACCCGGTATACTTTCCACCGCTATCCCCTCTGCCGCACACCGCCTCACGAGCTCGTGCCCGGGATCGGAAATAACGGGAGTGCCCGCATCCGACACAAGCGCAACATCCTTGCCTGCGCGTAAATACGTCAGCACATCTTCAAAACGCGCTTCATTGCTGTATTCATGAAAGCTTATAAGCTTATTTTTAATTTCATAATGATTTAACAGTTTTACCGTGTGCCGCGTATCTTCCGCCGCGATCACATCAACATTCGCAAGCGTATCTATTGCACGTAATGTAATATCAGCTAAATTTCCGATGGGCGTAGCCACAATCAAAAGTCGTCCGTATTCCATCCTCATTCCTCGTTCTTTCTATGATAAATTTTCCTTACTTCCGCTGTTTCTGTTCCGTCATCATTGTGAACAATCAGCGGCGGCATAACATTTATACCCTCACGCCCATCCTTAACCGCAGAAATCAACACCTGCGCTGACGGACTGTTTGCAAAGCTGTGAATAAACCGCACGTCTTTTGGCTCAAGCCCATGCTTTTTCAGCGTAGTAAAAAGCTCTGCAGACCTTGAACTGCGGTGAATGCACTCAAATCTTCCGCCCGAACGCAGCAGCTCTCGTGCAGAAACGCACAATTCTTCAAATGTAACAGCTACCTCAAACCGCGCTATCCTATGTGACTCATTTCCACTGTGAATACCCGCGTTTTCCTGTTCATACGGCGGATTTGACACCACCGTATCAAACACTCCGTCAAGCAATGCGCGCGCAGCTTTAATGTTTCCGTGCACAATTTGTATATTATTCCCCAGCCCGTTCATATCCACACTGCGCCGCGCAAGCGCAAATAATTCATCCTGCAGCTCAATTGCCTGCACAGTAATATCTTCTCTTCTTCCCAAAAGCAGCAGTGGCAATATTCCCGTCCCTGTTCCTAAATCAGCAACACGCGCCCTGCGACAAAGGTGCGCAAAATCAGCAAGCAGCACAGCATCTGTCCCGAAACAAAACAAATCACTGTCTTGTATAATTCTAAGTCCTTTTAATTGCAAATCATCAATACGTTCCATTGTCATATTATATCATATTTTTCTCACAACCAATCATTTTCCATGCAAAATTGCTGTTTCACAATATGAAAAATGGGCTGTTTCATAAACAACCCATCTTTTATACAGCTCTTATTTACAATTTTTCACGGAAAAGCTGCATGGTCTTTTTAAACAGCTCCGCATTTGACGGCGGTGTGTAGGTTATCGCGTCTGCACCGCAATCAATAGTTTCTCTGATACTGTCGTCGGTCGGTCCTCCTGTTGCAATAATAGGAATATATGGATATTGATTGCGTATACGTTCAATTATCGCACAAGTATTATCAGCACCCGAAACATTTAAAATATCAGCACCGCTCTCAACTCTGCGTTCTATATCCTCTTTTTCCGAAACTATAGTCACTACAACAGGAATATCCACACGTTTTTTGATTCTCGCAATCATGTCATTTTCAACCTGCGGGCTTAACACCGCGCCCATAGCACCGCGAAATTCGGCTTCAAGCGCTAAATTTACCGCGCGCTTATCATCCACTTCCCCGCCGCCGACGCTGCACATAACAGGAACATCCGCCGTAGTCATAATTGCCTGATTGATTGACGGCTGCGGCGTAAATGGATAAACTGCCATAATTGCGTCCGCATCCGTATTTTTTATAAGCGCTATATCAGTTGTAAACAAAAATGACCGCAGCATACGCCCGAATATCTTTATACCCGGTGCGCTCGAAATAATTTCCGGTACGGCAATTATAAGATATCTCAGTTTACTTTCAAATTCTTTTGCCGACATAATCAATTCTCCCTATATAACTTTACTCAATCTTAGTATCATACATCTATCGCCAAAAAGCAACCATAAAACTGCTTTTTAGGTCAAAAAAAGACAAGACGCAAACGCCTTGTCTTTTTTTTGCTGCTTAATCAACCACACTTTGAATATCCGCACGAGCGGCAAATATTACAGCCTCCCTCATATTCAAGCGGCTTACCACATTCCGGACACTTAGAATCATCGTGCTGCTCCTGCTCCTCCTGCATTACAAGCGGCGCAACCTTATCGCCCTGCATCTGTGCCACAGTTTGCAACACCCTTCCGATTGCATCCGGGCAAGAAAGCACCTTCACATCTCCGCCTTTTCTAAGCGTTGAATGACACCGAATACCCCTTAGCTGCTCTACAATGGAGTCCACCTTCATGCCTGAACGCAATGCCGTTGAAATAAGACGGCTTGTCGCCTCTGACTGTGACGGACATCCTCCTGCGCGCCCTAAATTCGTAAATACTTCGCATATACCGTTTTCATCATAATTAACCGTAATATAAAGATTTCCGCAGCCAATCTTTACCTTTTGTGTGATACCCTGCGTAACCTCGGGGCGCATGCGCGGTGTAACTTTACATTCATCATCTATTACCTCTGCTGCGTTCTCTGCATCCTCCGCCTTGTTGACCTTGCCGATATTCAGCACCTGCGCATCTCGTGAGCCGTCACGATAAATTGTGACACCCTTAAGACCTGAGTCATATGCCATTTCATATACAGCGCGCACATCATCCTGCGTTGCCTCACGCGGGAAATTAACCGTCTTGGAAACCGCGTTATCAGTATACTTTTGGAATGCCGCCTGCATACGAATATGGTATTCAGGTGTTATATCATGTGCCGTCACAAAAACATCTCTTATATCCTGCGGGATTTCATCTATGTGCGCAATAGTACCCTCCTGCGCAATTTTCGCCATCAATTCCTTGCTGTAAATTCCGCGCTCTTTCATAACCTGCTCAAAATACGGATGAATTTCAAGCAGCTCATCATTATCCATAACATTTCGTATATACGAAAGCCCAAAAATCGGCTCAATGCCGGATGATGAACTGCAAATAATTGAAATAGTTCCCGTAGGCGCTATAGTCGTCACAGTTGCATTTCGCTGAACTATTCCCTTTGATTTAAACACACTTTCATCATATGTCGGGAATGTACCGCGCTCTTTTGCAAGCTCGCACGATTCCGCTCTCGCCGTTTCGCGCAAGAATTTCATTATGTGCTCAGCCGTTTCAATTGCCTTATCCGAATTATATGGAATTTTCAACTTATATAAAATATCCGCAAAACCCATAAGCCCCAGCCCTATTTTACGTGTAGAGAGCGTCATATCACGGATAGCTGTAAGCGGATAATTATTTACCGCGATAACATTATCTAAAAAATGTACGGCATTGCGTATTGTTTTTGCAAATTCGTCATAATCAAGCTCATATTCTCCGTTGCGCTCAACCATCAACGCATCAAGGTTTACAGAACCCAAATTACAGCTTTCAAAGGGCAACAAAGGCTGTTCTCCGCATGGATTTGTGCTTTCCACCTCGCCCAACGACGGAACCGGATTATCGCGATTGATACGGTCTAAAAATACAATGCCGGGCTCACCGTTCGTCCATGCCATCTTGACAATCAAATCAAATACATCGGGAGCATACAGCTTTCCGCATTCTTCGCCGCTATGCGGGTCAATAAGCGCATAATCCCGTTTTGCATGTACCGCTTCCATAAATTTTTCCGTGACACCGACACTTATATTAAAATTAGTAATCTCAGCGGTGTTCTTTTTGCATTGAATAAAATCCATTAT
>JAVXIJ010000033.1:0-13273 GCA_036648415.1 Christensenella sp. | reverse complement strand
TGCCCCACAGCCTTACTGACGCAAGACCACAGGGCACTGTTTAACTTTATTTTCAATTATGCCCCAACTGACGCACAGCCAATTTTCACTACTGCTTAAATTATTTATGCAAACTGGCTGTTATAAAGCCCCGTATAAAATCCATTCTGCGCCATCAACTCATCATGACTGCCCTGCTCTATTATATCTCCGTCTTTCATTACCAAAATAATATCCGCGTCCTTGATTGTAGACAAACGATGAGCAATCATAAAGCTTGTGCGCCCTTCTGTCAATTTTGCCATTGCATCTTGAATCATCTTTTCCGTTCCGGTATCAACAGAGCTTGTAGCTTCATCCAAAATAAGTATCTGCGGGTCTGCACAAAAAGCGCGCGCAATTGTCAGCAGCTGTTTTTGCCCCTGCGAAATATTACTCGCCTCTTCATTTATGTCCATATCATATCCGCCCGGGAGCGTCCTTATAAACTTATCCACATTTGCCATTCTGCACGCAGCATATACCTCTTCATCCGTTGCTTCCGGCTTTCCGTAACGGATATTATCCATTATCGTTCCGGAATACAGCCATGTTTCCTGCAACACCATACCAAACAAGCTGCGCAAATTCTTTCGCGTAACATCTCTTATATCAATCCCGTCAACCGCAATGCTTCCGCCTCTAAGTTCATAAAAACGCATCAGCAGATTCACAAGTGTTGTTTTACCTGCACCCGTAGGCCCTACTATCGCAACCTTTTGCCCCGATTTCACGTGCAAGTTCATATCCGAAATCAATATTCTGTCCGGCACATAACCAAAGCGCACATGGTCAAATGTAATATCGCCTTTTGTATGTTCTATTACCTTCAGCTCGCTGCTTTCTGCCTCCTGCTCCGGCTCATCCAAAAGCTCAAACACGCGCTCCGCCGCCGCAATGGTAGACTGCATAAGATTAACTATATTCGCCGTCTGCACTATTGGCTGCGTAAACTGCTGCATATATTGTATAAAAGCCTGAATTGCGCCTATAGTAAGCGTACCGCTCGAGGTCAGTACTCCGCCCAATACGCAAATTCCGACATATCCGAGATTGCCGACAAAATTTGTCATAGGCATAATAATACTTGACGCAAACTGCGCCCTGCGCGCATCATCATACAGCTTATCATTCATTTCGTTGAACTCTTCTTCTGTACGCGCCTCGGTGTTGTATAGCTTAACTATATTATGCCCCGAATACATTTCCTCAACATAGCTGTTTACTGCCCCAAGCTTGTTTTGCTGACCGATATAATACTTTTGAGATTTTTTTACAACCATTGATGATAAAAAAACAGCAGCAGGCAGCACTAAAATCGCAATCAGCGCCATTTGCCAACTTATGGTAAACATCATTATGATGATGCCCGTAAGCGTGAACACCGCCGTTATAAGCTGCGTCATAGTCTGTTGTATTGTTGTACTGATACGCTCAATATCCGTAGTGGTACGCGATAAAACATCGCCGTGTGTATGTGTGTCAAAATAGTTAAGCGGCAGCCGCTGTATTTTTGTATCCACCGCCTCGCGCAAATCATAAATCGTGCGCTGCGCCACTTTAGCGGTTAATCTTTGCTGCATATATGTAAACATTGCCGCCAACCCATATACAACCACCAGCGTCGCTAAAATCATGGAAAGCTTTCTGAAATCTATATTTGCAGATGAGTTGTTTCCCTCAATAGTGCTCGCTACTCCTGCAAAAATCGTATTTGTCGCTTCTCCGAGCATCTTAGGCCCGATAATCAAAAACAACGTTCCAAGTGCTGCCAAAACCAGCATAATAATCACTTGCTTTTTATATGGCTTCAAAAAACCAAGCAGACGCTTTGTAGTTCCGCCGATATTCTTTGCTTTTTCATCCGATACAGGCTGTCCGTTTCCGACTTTCACTCAAAACACCTCCTTATGACATCTGTGTGCGCGCGATTTCTGCATAAACATCACATGTTTTAACAAGCTCATCGTGCGTACCCTGTCCAATTATTTTCCCATCGTCTATAACAAGTATATTATCTGCATCCATAATAGTATTTATACGCTGTGCAACAATAATCACCGTTGCACCTTTTGTATTCTCCTTGATTGCCTTTCTTAAAGCAGCGTCCGTTTTAAAATCAAGCGCCGAAAAACTATCATCAAAAATATATATACTTGCCTCGCCCGCTAATGCACGCGCTATTGCAAGCCGCTGTTTTTGCCCGCCTGAAACATTAGACCCGCCCTGCGCAATCGGGTCGTCATATCCTTTATCTTTATCCTTAATAAACACATCCGCCTGCGCTATACTTGCCGCACGCTCCACCTGCTCCATTGGCATCTCTTCATTTTCGTAAGCTATATTCCCTTTGATAGTTCCTGAAAACAGCACCGCTTTTTGCGGTACATATCCAATACGTGAGCGCAGCTCTTTTATGTCATATTCTCTGACATCCACACCGTCCACCGTTACCACACCGCTTGACGCATTGTAAAGCCGCGGAATAAGCATTATTACAGAAGACTTGCCGCTCCCCGTTGCGCCGATAATAGCCGTGGTTTTTCCGGGCTCTGCCTTAAAGCTTATATTGCTGATTGCCGGATGCTCACCCTCACTATATGCAAATGTAACATCCTTAAATTCCACCACACCTGTTTTCTCTTGCGGCTCTTTAGGATGTTCACTGTCTTTAATGTCAATTTCCAAATCCATCACTTCATTGATACGATCCGCACATACACTCGCGCGCGGCATCATTGCAAAAATCATGGACATCATTACAAGCGCATACATAATTAACACAAGATACTGTATAAACGCCATTAAATCGCCGACCTCAAGCGTTCCCTGCGCAATCTGCTGTCCGCCGAACCACACAACCGCAATAGTGCCCATATTGATTATCAGCATTAAAAGCGGCATCAATGTAGACATCAAAATCTGAGAACGAATTGATGTTTTAGTCAACACTTCATTTGTTTTCTCGAAACGCTGTTCTTCACGCTTTTCCGCAGTAAACGCACGAATTACACGCACACCTGTAATGTTTTCGCGCATAACTACATTAAGATCATCAAGCTTTGACTGCATAGAACGAAATACCGGAAATGCTTTGCGCATTACCAGCACAAGAAAAACAAGCACAAGCGGCATACAAGCGATGAGCACCCACGCAAGCTGCACATTTTTCTGTACCGCGAGCGCAATCCCCCCCACGCACATAATAGGCGCCAGCACCACCACACGAAACAGCATTATAGTAAAATCCTGTATCTGCATAATATCATTGGTAGTACGCGTAGTGAGCGACGATGTCCCGACTTTATCAAATTCCGCAAGTGTAAACTGCCCAACCTTACGGAACAATTTTTTTCGCACATCCGTGCAAAAACCAACACCTACTTTAGAAGCAAAGTATCCCACGCCAATCGCACACGCCGAACCCACAAGCGTCATGCACAGCATGATTATACCGGTAGAAGCAATATAATCAATGTTTCCTGCAATTACCCCGTTATTTATGATTGCCGACATAAAATTAGGCAGCATAAGCATAGAAAACACCTGCCCAATCATCAACAAAACAAGCAACGCTAATTGCCCCACATACTTTTTTAATCCGCGATATAATTTCAGCAAAAAAAATTACCCCCACGTTTTTTAATCTGTTATATGAATATTTTATATGAATTTCACAAAGAATACTACCGTTTACAGCAATTCTTACAAAAAAAATGAATTTTATTGTTTTATCAACTAAAAATTGAAAGGCCGGCCGACCCCATCATGAAAATGTATATAATACATGACGTTATGGAAAGCAGCACTCCGATCACAGAAACAGTATGTAATGTTTTTAGTGTTGCAGAGCCCATAATAACTCCGACGATTGCGCAAGCAAGCCCTAACCACCATGTCTGCGGAACAAAAATCAAAAAAGACAGCGCCCCAAATAAAATCACAAGGACTGCTAATACCTTATTACGCATCCTGTTTCTCCCCCGGTATCATGTTTTCAAATACAAGTGCATCTACAAATGGCTGTATTTCTGCCTGTTGCTCCCGCGTACGCACCGTCCATGCCAAAATCGGAAGCCCTGCCCTCCTAAGCCTTTTAATAACGCACCTTCTTACCCCGCTTTGCTCATAATTGATGAAATTAGGGCGGCACATTACATTTGTTAATAAGTGCCGCAGAGTCCACCTTTGCCAACGAGGTATTGCCTCCGCACCGCAATAAAATGTAGCGGAAAGCTGCCCGCGTAATATATTCGGAGCATTTTTATAAAACCATCTCACAGAAAACGGCGAAAATGACTGAATTGCAAATTTACCCGCATACTCTTTCATCCTATTATAAAGCTCTACTTCAAGCTTACCTGCCCTGCCCATATTTTTCAACTCTATTAAAAGCGGCGTCCCGCCATCTACCAAATAAAGCACTTCATCAAGTGTCGGTATTTGATATTCGCTGCTTGCAAGCCGTCTTTGCTTTAACTCATCTACTGTAAAATCTTCGATTCTGCCTTGCGCGCCCGTCATACGCTCCATATCGTCATCATGAAAAACCATCAGCACACCGTCTTTTGAAAGATGTACATCAAGCTCTATCGCGTATCCGTTCTCCATCGCGCTTTTAAATGCAGGCATTGAATTTTCAGGATATTCCGCCGTATGCAGACCCCTATGCGCATATTGATATTCCTTTAACCATGACGGTACAGGACGTACCGCCGTCATATTAAAATAAAAAATTGTAATCACCGCGCATATAATTGCTAAAACAATCCAAATCATAAATCAATTCTCCTATATTATATTGTACCATACTTTTGATTTTTTGTTTGCAAAAAGTTATAATAGTAAACGGGGTGAACGATTATGGCAAAAACAGGTTTGGTCTTAGAAGGCGGAGGTATGCGCGGCGCATATACAGCAGGAGTTCTGGACGCATTTCTTATTATGGGAATCCACATAAACGATATTATCGGTGTTTCTGCGGGCGCAGCCAACGGTATCTCCTATGTTTCGGAACAATATGGCAGAAATTTAGAAATTTATAAAACCTGCATAAACAGAAAATATCTGAGTGCATGGAATTTCCTTACCACAGGTTCATTTTTCGGTATGAAATATGTGTTTTATGAAGTAACAAGAAATATTATTCCGTTTCACTATGATACATTTAAAAATTCCGAGAAAAAATTAACCGTTGTCGCTACAAACGTTATTACAGGTGCGGCGTTTTATAAGCAGCTGCACGATCTTGATGATGCTGCGGATATGAAATATCTATGCGCAACCGCATCAATTCCCATGGCATCCACCATTGTAAAGGTGGATGGATATAAGCTGATGGACGGCGGCGCAAGCGACTCCGTTCCTATTGAGTATTCTCTTCAAAAAGGAAACACTAAAAATGTAATTGTACTCACGCGCAACGAGGGCTTTCGTCACAAGAAAAGCAAGCTTAGTTGGCTTCCGTATGTGCGCTATCCTGCGCATAAAGAATTTGCGCATACAGTTTCCAATCGCAGTGTTTATTATAACAAGAGCATCGAAATTGCAGAGCAGCAGGAACGTGACGGCAATGCCGTAATAATTCGGCCGACCAAGCCCATTATTGCGGGACGCATGGAAAAAGACCCGCACAAATTAACTGCACAGTATAATGTCGGATATAACGACGCTATGGCTCAAAAAGAGCGGCTCCTATCCTTTTTACGTGGCAGCGAAAATGTACGTTTAAAACAGTCATTGTAAAAACTGTTTTAAGCTCTCAAACAAAAATTCGTTTTCTTCTTGATTTTTAACCGCTATTCGTATAAAGCTGCGCCCGTCAAAGCCTTTCTTATCAGAAAGATTCTTAATCAATATATTGCTTTGCTCCAACATATTTGTGGCAAGCTTTTTAGAAGAAATCCCCCCTAAAAGCTCGCACATAATATAATTTGCCTGCGACTTGTATACCTTAAGCTTTGATATTGTTTTCAAATTGTTTGATAAAATTTCTCTTTGATGCGCAATCATATTACACGCCGCGTTGTATTTTGATTCATACAAACTATAAATTTGCAAAAAATATTCCGCGATAGAATTGATATTCCAAATTGGCAGCAATGCTTGCAGCCTATCATGCAGCTCTGTATCTGCCGTTGCCAACACTCCGAGCCTAATTCCCGGAACACCATACGATTTACTGATACTCTTAATCACTGCTAAATTGTGATATTTCTCCAATATATCCTCTTTCAGCAACGAATAGCGCAGCCCTTCCTCAGCAAAATCAGCAAAAGATTCGTCCACCACACAAAAAGTATTGTGTTCCTTACAGCTATCTAAAACAGCCATCATATTGCCTTCATCAATAAATCCGCCGCTCGGATTATCTGGATTTATAATAAACAATGCATCACATTCACATGACGCGCGCATAAGCGCATCAATATCAGGCGCAAAATCATTACCCACTGATTGCATTTGCACAACATCACAATTTTTAAAGCATCGCTCATATTCATTAAATGACGGTATAGATAATGCCGCGCTGCCGCTTACCGCCTCGCCCAAAACATTTATAAGCTCCGCCGCCCCGTTTCCCACCAACAAATATTTTTGATTCAAATCAAACATTTCACGTGCAATAAGCTTTTGCACCTCCATGCCTGACGGGTAATCACGCAATAAAGCATCAAATGACAATTTCAGCTGCTGCATCATCTTTTCAGGCGGAAAATACGGATTTACCAAATAGCAAAAATCTTTTAAACCATCAAATCTCCAATACCCTCCATAATGCCTTTCATATGCGCTCAATTTGTTTTCATGCTCTGCAAACAAGGTGCGCGCAATCATCAAATCCTGCGCACTGTCAATCTCGTACCATTTTCTGTTTTCCAACATATATGCCTTCATACCTGATTTTGAAATATACGAAAGCGTTTTTAAAACAAGCTCATAATATTGATTTTTTCCATATGCCTCAATATACGCATTTAAAAACGGAATATACTGATTCTTTGAAAAATCTTTGCTGAATTTGTAAATATTGACTGTTTTATAATAGCTTTCTACTGCGTCAAAGTTAAAATCCTTTTTCTCAATAAACTTTTTAATATATCCGTCCTCTGTTAAAAAGGTAACCGTTCCATCCATCCAATGCTCATACTTCGCCACCGCAACAACATCATTGTATGGATAATCCACTATATCCTTCAACAAATTATCGTCATAAATCAAATCGGATTCCAGCAGCAAGGTATCATCCTGTGCCAAATATTCACGAGCTAACCACAGTGAATAAATATTGTTGGTTTTTGCATAATCCGCATTATTAACAAATACTGTTTCAAAATCGCTTAGTTTCTCGCGAGCCGCTTTTTCCAGCCCCTCGGCTTCATACCCATCCACAATTATTAACTTCGATATTCCCGCATTACTAAGCGCCTGCGCCATATGCTCAAGCAGCGTCTTTCCTCCGACACTAAGCATACACTTCGTTTGATTTTTTGTATATTCCTTAAGCCGCCGCCCCATTCCTGCCGCCAACAATAATGCTTGCATAACACTTAACCTTCCTTTTTCACCTTAAAACTCGTCCGTCAAATTTCATTATACGCAGGATCAATTTGCTTTAACTCACGATAAGTATCAATTTCCGCAATATCCGAAAAAGCACATTCTCTGACTTCCACTTTAAATTCCTTTATGTAATATTCAAGGGCAACTTGGTCCCAATAGCGTTCTTTGCCGCCGGGCTGCTCGTATACATTTTCAACGCAGCCTGACAAACGTTCGCCGTCCTGCTCCGTCCAATATGAAATTCCGAACATATGATGACAATTTTTCCCGCCTATCGCCATCTTTACAATTTGCCGACCATTTGTGAAAAAGCACCAATCCTCCGTCTGTGCTGTCGGAACTCCTAAATAATTTGTTGCATATTGATATTTTGTCACAAGCTCAGGGTTAGAAAGCAGCAAATCCGCCTCAAACACATATGCATTTTGCAATAAATTACGTGCGCACATCACCGATGATATATTATTCGCCTCATTATACGCAGGATTTTCAATAAATTTTATATTCGGATATTTATATAAGAGCTGGTCAAATTGCTCTGACAAATATCCGCGCACAATATATATTTCTTCGATACCAACTGCTGTAACGGCGTCAAGCAGCGAATCAATTATGCGCTGTCCGTTCACTCTGACCAACGGCTTAGGTGTATTAAGCGTAATCGGTATCAACCGTGTACCAAACCCCGCCGCAATAAAAATCGCACGTTTAACGCGATATGGTTCAAGCGCCGCATATCCCGCCGTTGTAATTTTACCGCCATTCACAAGCCCAAGCTCATTTAACTCCATCATAGCTTTGTTAACAGTACCCAAAGCTTTTTTTAAACATTCCGCCAGCTCTCGCTGTGTAAAAACATTCTCGTGCCTCTCAAGATATGTTAAAACGTCAAACTGATTTCTGCTGATGCTCATACAAAACCCCTCTTTTTTAAATTCCTTTTATATAATCCTACAAGCCCTTTTAAAATAAGATTTACCGCCAATATCAAAATCGAAACAAATGCCGCACATTCCAACAGACTTTGCGCTTCAAACATGGTAATCATAAGTGATAATGGCTGTGTAGTGAGCGTTGACAAAAACGCAACCGCCGAAATCGTCATCATAGAATTAACAAAAAAGTATGCAAACATTTCAGCTATCGTTCCTCTTGACTGCGGAATAAGCACATCAAGAACTATACGTCCGCGGCTTATTCCCAATGTTTGTCCCACCGCTTCTAAGTTTTGATTCAGCTTTCCGAATGTGTTATAAATCATTAGATACGGCGATGCAAAAAAGTGCATAATATTAACTAAAATCAAAATTGCAAGTGTTCCGTAAATAAACGTGCCGTTAAAAAACAACACATATGAAAGCCCCAACACAAGCCCCGGAACAGCGAGCGTGATAATGGATATAAGGTGCAGTGCCTTTGAACTTTTAGAGCTCATTCGTGCCGTAATATATGCTGTGATATATGCTATCGCCACACCGATTATCGAAACAAACAGCGCTATAATAATTGAGTTCATCAAATATCTATCCGCACCGATATTCATTGTTCGTACTACATTATTAAATGTCAATGTCATATCAATCGGATATTTTGTTACAAATGTTAAAATACCAAATGCCACAATGGGCAGCAATATTGCCAAACTCACAACCGAGCATGAAATATATGCCATTGCATCCCTAAACTTATTTTTCACAATGTTAAATGACCGCGTAATAAAAGTACTGCTCGCCTTACCCTTATCCGCCAAATCAAGTATAAACGCAATAAACGCCGGTACAAGCAACACAAGCCCGATTACGCTCCCCTTACCGAATTCCAACAGCCCTACTACATCCTGATACATCATTACCGGCAAGGTTGTAAACTGTCCGCCTATCATTAAAGGAACACCATAATCTGTAATAATCAATGTAAACACGGCAAAAACAACAGAAATCATCGGCTTCCTTAAATAAGGAAAGGATATTACGCCAAGCTGCCGCGCTTTTGATATTCCAAGCACAGACGCCGCTTCATATGGTGTTGAATCTTCATATCTCAGCATATCGGAAATCATCAAAAATGCCACCGGGAAAGAATACATTACAGACCCTATAACAATTCCCCAAAAGCCATAAATATCTCCGCCTAAATGCAGCAAATTGGTAAGCACGCCATTTGAACCAAACAACACGACCAGCCCCATTCCGTGTGAAATGGACGGTATAAGCATAGGCAATGTAAATAAAATTGTAAAAAGCCCCTTACAACGAATAGCAGAGCGCGCTATACAATACGCAAGAGCCGTCGCCAGCCCCACCGAAACAAGGGTGGACACCAACGAAACCAACAGCGAATTCCCGAGCGCCGTAATAAATCCCTCTGACGAGAAAAGCGCCCCCACATCCACATCCGCCATTAAAAACAACATCCGTATCAAGGGTAAGAGCACCGCCACCGCAAAAAAAGCAATCAGCAAAACTTTTACGCCTGTCATTTTTTGTTTTTTTAACTTCATGCGTCTGCCCTCGCAAATTGAATCAGAGAATTGATTTTCAATTGAATATTATGTATCACAAAACGCTCAACATATTCATTTTGCGGGTGATCTATAATATTTCTCGGTGTATCAAGCTGCTGTATTTCTCCATTATTCATTACCATAATTCGGTCGCTCATCGCAAAAGCTTCCTCTTGGTCATGTGTAATGTAAATCATGGTAGACCCAAATTGCTTCTGAATACTTTTTATTTCCTGCCTTAGCGACAAACGCGTATCAACATCCAACGCTGACATTGGCTCATCAAACAAAATAACATCGGGCTTCAAAGCAAGCGTGCGCGCTATTGCCACGCGCTGCTGCTGTCCGCCGGATAATTTATACGGCCGTTTATCCTTATGCTCGCTTAACCCAACCTGCTCAATCAAACGCAATGCGGTTTCGCGCGCATTTTCACGCAGCTGTGGATTTCTTTTAAGGGCATACTCCACATTCCCAAGCACGGTCATGTTTTCAAACAATGCATAATTTTGGAACACAATTCCCATGCCACGCTCTGCGGGCGGCAACATAGTAATATCCTTGCCATCCTTTAATATTTTCCCGCTTGTAGCCTGCTCAAGCCCAATAAGTATTCGTAATATAGTAGTTTTTCCGCATCCCGACGGTCCCAACACCGATAAGAACTCGCCTTCATTTACATCAAAACCAATATTCTTCAACACTTCGTTTGTGCCGAATTCCTTTGAAAGCCCCTCTATTACTAACTTTTTGTTTTCCATCATTGCCCCCACCTCTCAAGTAAACGTTCCTTTTCCGCCCTTGTATCCCCGCTCATATCCGCATATACAATGTTCTTAGGATAATTTTCAACCTCAAAATCTCTGTCCTTATATATTTTCTCAGGGAAAAACTTTTCCTTATCCTCCGGAATCAACGTGGAATTCATGAAATCAAATACCTCTTGTACGCATTTCTTATTTTCTTTTCCCTTAACCATACCGATACCGTAACGCGTATAAGGGGAACCCTCTTCAAAGGAAATAATTTCAAGATTTACGCCTTTATTTATTTCCGTAACAGTCTGCGCCGTCATTGCAAGCCCAATCCCCGCCTCGCCCTGCACCAAAGCATTTACAGGTCCCGAACCCGATGAAGTAAACTGTGTAATATTGTTTGAAAGTTCGTCAAAATATGCAAATGCCTCATCTTCACCCCACGCATTTATCAACGCCCTCAAAAACATATATCCTGTCCCTGAAGATTTTGGATTAGGCATGGAAATAAGTCCTTTATATTCAGGCTTCAACAAATCGTTATATGACGTTGGCTTTTGCACACCGTTTTTCTCAAGTATTTCCGGATTTATCACAATACATCCGCCGTTTCTAAGCTCAGGTAAAACATGGTGTGTGGGGTCAAGCATATCCTCCGTATAAACAGATGTATCATAACTTGATAAATCCGCCAACACATCACCTAATTTTTCAACATAACCATATTCCATATCATAAGTAATATCACACTCGGATTTCTCGCCCTCAATCAAAAGCTTTGCAGCTTGATTGCCCGTCGGCATATACCCAAGCACAATATCATACTGCGGAAACTGTTCCTCTAACCGTCCGCGCAGATATTCATTTCTATACTCCTCCGCACTCGAATAAATCACAACCGTGTGCTCTGCATCTTTTCCGTAACATCCCGCAAATGTAAGACACATAATCCCCGCCATCAGAACCGCAAACAAACGCTTCACGCAAACACAACCCCTCTAAAACTTATTTCAGCAACACATTTCTGTGTAATCAAGCCGATTTAAAATAAACACCCTAAATGTAACAGCTTTTCTATATTCCGTTCTATTGTACCATCAAAAATAAGCATAGTAAACAAAAAGCAGGCTAAATAGCTTGTTTTTTGTTCATAATACCGTGATTTTTCCGTGTTTTGATACATAATCTTGCAAAACAACCTGCTGCATGCTGATTTTAAAATTTCCAATAATCCATATAGCGCCCGTAAGCCTCAAAAATTGCTGCCGCTTCAACGCGCACGGTTTCAATCTGCTCAAATGTGGACTCAGGCGAAAATTGAAATATATATTGGGCTTGTTTGTGGCGATGCCAAAGCAAACGGGGTAAAGATACATTGGGGAGAAAAATATCCGCCACAAACTGAAATCCCGGCTAAGCACTCGAACATTTTAACCTCCCCATTCCTTAGATATTATAGTTACTATATCCTAAAATAACATTGCTTACAATTAATTCATTTTGATACATTACTAATTTTCAATCCTTTACTTCGTGCATACCTCACCGTCTGCGCCGTTCCACCAGTTTCATATATCTGCGCACAAATGCAATACGCCGACATCTCCACCATGTATTGGTTGCGTTTTTTCATACAGTCATTCGTATATTCCTCTGATACATAGATAATCTCATCTGCCTCATCAAGCAATCCCCGATAAAGTCTTTTCTGTTCCGTGCTCCAGAGCATATCTTGATTTCTGCACGGCAAAGCAAATATCAACCGAATATCATTTCCCATTTCTTTCTTAGCTACAATCAACGAAGCAGCTATCTGATCGAACCCAATTGCTCCGCCTGAAATAAAGTCTGTTACACCTTGACTGATCAGATTGTCCACCTCTTGATTAAGACGTATTAGTATTTGCTCAATTTTATCTTGTGGTAATTTACGATGCCCTGTAAAACAACAGGTCTTTGATTTTTCCATAATTCTATACCTCCAAAAATTCCAGAGTTGTAACAACTCTGTTTTAACTCCATTTCTGCATTATAGCAAAATATAAGTCTAAAATAAAGTCATTATAAACTTATCGGAGGTTTCCGCTATGAACAAAAACAATATCAAACATTTTGGGCTTAGGGTTGATGAAGAAATCTTAGCGAAATTTCGCCACGCATGTGATTATGCCGGACGATCAGCAAACAGCCAAATAATTCAGTTAATGCTAAAATTTACTGCTGACTACGAAAAGGAACATGGTAAAATCGAGCTCTCCGAAAATGACAAAAGATGAGGCTCGCCATTTTGTCGAACCTCATCTCATCATCGCAAATTGTATTCTTTATCTGCTCTTTGTCAGCCACGGCTTAACAAACGCAACAAGCCATGTTGTTCAATAATTGATTTGTAAATTTTATTTTGTTTTGCAGCCCTTCATTATTCAAAGCATTG
>JAVXIJ010000032.1:3546-13595 GCA_036648415.1 Christensenella sp. | reverse complement strand
CAGTTCCGATACAAAATATACGTTAAAAAAATAAACAATCGTTATTGCGGGCACTACGCAGGCGGTAATGACGAGCAGGCTTATGCGGGCGGATGGTATCCGCCCCTACAAGGTCAAGGGCAAGGGCAAGACCTCAAGCTCACCGCGCCCTGCCCATTGCCCTCAACGAATTTAACACAGCAATAAGCGTAACCCCCACATCCGCAAACACTGCCCACCACATATCCACAAGCCCCGCAACCCCGAGCACCATCACACCCGCCTTAACCGCCAACGCAAATATAATATTTTGCCACACGATCCTCCGTGTGCGCTTTGCGATTGCAACCGCCTCCGCGACCTTTGACGGTTCATCCGTCATCAGCACTACATCCGCCGCCTCAATCGCCGCGTCGCTTCCCGCGCCGCCCATAGCAATCCCCACATCCGCGCGCGCAAGCACCGGCGCGTCATTGATTCCGTCTCCCGCAAAAGCCACGCTTCCCAACTCGCGCCCCAAACGCTCTAAAACCTCCACCTTGTCCTGCGGCAACAATTCGCAATATGCCTCTTCTATGCCTATTTGCGCGGCAACCGACTGCCCGATATTTTGGGCGTCCCCTGTGAGCATTGCCGTGCCTATCCCCATATCATGCAGCCGTTTTACCGCCGACTTCGCATCAGCCTTGACCTCATCCGCTATTAAAATACTTCCCAAAAACTTCCCGTCCTGCGCCACATAAAGCACCGTTCCCGCCGCCGCCGCGCTTTTATACGCCACGCCGTTTTGCTCCATCAGCCGCGCATTGCCCGCCGATATAATTCCGCCTGCCGTGCGCGTTTGCACTCCATATCCCGCAATTTCCAGATAATCGCTGTGCGCGGGCGGCGTTTTTTTGTATGCCGCAAGCACAGATTTTGCAATAGGATGTGAAGAGTCCGCCTCTGCGCACGCCGCCGCCGCAAGCACGCTTTCCCGCGTTTGCCCCGCTGCCGTATACACCTCTTTTACAATAAAAGCTCCTTTGGTAAGCGTACCTGTTTTATCAAACACCGCTTCTTTTATATTCGTAAGCGCCTCCAGATAATTAGCGCCCTTTACCAATATTCCGCGTTTTGACGCGCCGCCTATACCGCTAAAATATGTAAGCGGCACAGAAACCACCAACGCACACGGGCAGGAAATCACCAAAAACAACAGCGCACGATACACCCACACGCTCCATTCGCCTGTGATAAGTGACGGAATAATCGCGACTGCAAGCGCCCCCGCACACACTATCGGAGTATAATAACGCGCAAATTTTGTGATGAATTTTTCTGTGTGCGCCTTTTTATCGCCTGCATTTTCCACCAAATCAAGTATTTTTGCTGCCGTGGATTCTCCGAACAATTTTTCCGTGCGCAGCTCGAGCGTTCCGCCGCCGTTGACGCTGCCCGCGAGTGCGGCCATCCCCGCCGAAACCTCCGACGGCAGGCTTTCACCCGTAAGCGCACTCGTATTAAGCGCGGAGCTTCCGTCAACCACCACACCGTCCAGCGGGATTTTTTCAAACGGCTTTATTACAATTATATCCCCCACCAAAACGCTTGTCGGGTCTACGCGCAAAAGCTTGCCGTCGCGCTTCAAATTCGCATAATCGGGGCGAATATCCATAAGCGCAGAGATGGATTTTTTGCTTCTTTTTACCGCATAATCGGAAAGCGTTTCGCCTATCATATAAAACAGCATAACCGCCGCGCCCTCCGCAAAATCCCCCAGCACAAACGCGCCGATTGTCGCAATCGTCATCAAAAAATTTTCGTCAAAAACTTTCCCGCGAATAATGTTTTTACCCGCCGTCATAAGAACATTTATACCGAGCACCAAATATGCCGCGCCGAATATCGCAAACCGCACCCAAGCATTTAAGTTTACCGTGCTTTGCAATATAAAACCCGCAACAAAAATAACAATGCCGACTGTAAGGCGCACCGCATAAGTTTTTTTGTTTTCCGCCGCGTGAGCGTGCTCATGCCCGCACGCACATTCATGCTCATGCCCGCCGCAGCAAGCATCGCCGTTTTGCCCCGCGCCGCATTTAACTTCGCCCTCTTTGCTCGCACTCATTTATTATTTCTCCAATCATATGAATATATGTTCATCCGTTCATATGTATTATACCACACCCCTTATTTTTGTAAACACTCTTCTTAAAATATTTCAAAAAAAACAGAGCGGCACATTTGCCCGCCCTGCCGTATGCTTTGATTTTTTAATGCCGAACGTGCTCCAAAACCTGCTCGATAATATGCAGCACATGGTCGTCATCCAAGCTGTAAAAAACATTTTTGCCGTCCTTGCGGCTTTTTATGAGCCGCGCCGCTTTGAGGTTCTTAAGCTGGTGCGAAACTGCGGACTGCTCCATCTTTACGCTGTCGCACAAATGCGCCACACACAGCTCCTGCCCCTTTAACGCCAGCAAAATCCTAAGGCGCGTACGATCGCTGAGCATTTTAAATATTATGCTCATTTTTTCTGTTTCAATATCAGTAACAGCATTTTTATGCATCACGCACCCCCGACTGTAATTATCAACTTAGTTTTGCTATTATAGTACCACGCATCTCATATAAAATCCATATCCGAAAAATTGCACACAGCGCGCATTTTTGATATAATGCTACCAAAGGTCAAAATATATTTCGGAGGAACTATGCGTCATATAAAAGCATCGGCACTGCTGCTGAGCATTTTATTCATACTTATGCTGATTCCCGGTATTGGCTTTGCGGCTCCCGCAAAGCACGAAACCGTCATCAATATTTATCATACCAACGATATACACGGACACGCCGTCGGAAATGAAACCTCTATCGGTTATGCACGTTTTCAAACTATGCTCAAAAACGACAGCTCCAACGGACGGCTGATTTTTGACGCGGGCAATGCCTTTTCGGGCAATGCTTTTGCAAATCTCAGCAACGGGCAGAGCATCGCCTACATAATGGGCCAAATCGGCTATAATGCCATTACACCCGGGGATCACGATTTCGATTACGGCAGTGATGCTCTCCTTGAGCTTATTGCCATGTCAAACACAAACGGGCTTGCCATCAACATCGAGCGTGACGGACAGCCCCTGCTTGAGCCTTACCGCATATTTGAAAAAAGCGGCATAAAAATCGGTGTTATCGGCGTGGCGACCCCTGATATAACTAAAACGACAGATCCGCGAAACATCGCAGGGCTTGAATTTCTTGAGGGTGCTGCTCTTATCACCTCTGTGCAAGGCGCTGTAAACGAGCTGCGCGCGCAAAACGTAAATGCCGTTATTGTGCTGTCTTCACTCGGAACATCCGATACATCCGCGTTCACAAGCATAAATCTTGCAACGGGGATAAGCGGCATAGACCTTATCATCGACAGTCAATCAAATGAAATGTACCCCACCGGCAATGTTTCTTATAAGGGCTATATTGAGGGCCGAACCCCCATGCTCGTACAGGCGGGGAAATATTTTGAAACCTTTGGCGTTGCGTCACTTACATTCGACAATAAAAACGTACTCACCAACATAAGCGAAAAGCTGTTTACCGCAAATGAAGCGACAGAATTTTCGCCCAACAAAGCCATCACCGAAACAATTGTAAAATATGAAACAGAGCAGCAGCCCACTATGTCGCGCTACATCGGGGATTCCCCCGTGTTTTTAAACGCCGAGCCATCCTATCTGTACACAGGCTCTACCAATTTCGGTTTGCTGTGCACCAATGCAATGCTGCGTGACACAGGTGCGGATATAGCGATTTTAAACAGCGGAAGCATACGCGCGTCCATTCCCGCAGGGCCGATTTCCTTTAACACGCTTTACAACACAATTCCCTTTGATGACTACATCGTCACCACCACGCTGACGGGTGCGGAATTAAAGAAATTGCTTAACGCGCATCTGATATTAGGGGACAGCACCTTCCCGCAATTTGCAGGTATCAATGTTGTCGGGCAAAAACATCTCAATGACGACGGCAAAGCCACAATCAACATACAAAACATACAAAAATCCGGCAAGGAAGTATCTGATACGGACGTGTTTTCGGTCGCAGTCCTTGATTGTATGTATTACGGCGGCGACGATTACTCTTTTACCGCTCCCATATCCAAAGAAAACTCTACATTGTTTAGCGCGGTATCAAATCAGCTGAAACAAAGCTCCGCAGAACAGCTCATCGCGCTTTCCCATACGCAAAACCTTACAATGTGGGAGGAAACCATAGACGCACCGAGCATTATTGCCAAGCTGCAAGTGCCCGTTCCCGACGACATACACATATTTCTTAATCAGCCTTCTATCGTGCCCGACAGTGTAATATATCCGCTTGTGGGTCAACCGCGCAATCTTGTTTTTTCCGTCAATGCCAAACGCCCCTATGCGCTTATTTTTAACGGTGAAAACATCTCCGCACCCATGAACGTGAACCTTGAAGCGGGTATTTCGCAGGACGCGCCGCGCGGCAAGCGCACAGCCTCCTCCGCAGATAAAAATGCTGTGTTTCTTGACCTTTCCCACAATGACGCACTTCCTGACGACACGCATATAAGCATTTATGTAGGGGATGTATATTCCGCGGGCTCGCTTGTTTATCTTTACTATTATGACGCGAACCGCGATATTCTTCCGCTAAACGAAGTCGGCATTACGGTTGACCCCTCGGGGCTCATCACTTTCCCTGTTTCGGGCGGCACAACCTACCTTGTAAATTCCAAGCTGCTGAACGCCGCTACCGTATTTGAAAACCCCTCCCCCGAGCATCCGTATTTCATCGGTATTATTATACTATGCTCCATATTTGCACTATGGGTTGTGTTCTTTATAATCACCAAAAAAGGAGCTCAAAAAAATAAGTGACAACGAAAGGATAAAAACAGAACCTACCTCATGAAAACAATACTTGAACGCATCAAAATTTCCATATTTACATCGTTTTCCTTTCTATTTATAGTATGGCCTTTTTCGCCTATACCGGCGTGTCTTTTTTTGCGCAACATCTTTCGTTTCGGCACGGCGTCAAAGCCGGAAAATTATGCCGAAATTCACGCGCGCACCAAATCCGTCGTCGATTTATGCTATGACAGCTCAAATTACAAGCAAAGATTGGATATAGTACTGCCTGCCGAGGTTCATGAAAAGCTGCCCGTCATCTTTTGGATGCACGGCGGCGCATACATCGGCGGCGACAAATCCGACGTCACGGAATACGCCGTGCAAATTGCAGAGCACGGCTATGCAGTCATAAACATCAACTATCCGCTTGCGCCCGAGGTGCGTTATCCCGCGGGAGTGATGAGCCTCCCGCAGGTCTACAGCTTTATTGCGGAGCACGCAGAGGAATATTCCCTTGATTTGTCGCGCATCTATTTTGCGGGCGACTCTGCCGGTGCGCAAATGTCCGCGCAATTTGTGACCGCGCAGCTTGACGGTGACTATGCCGCGCTCACCAAAATACCGCAAATCATCTCTCCCGAAAACATTCGCGGAACAGCGCTGTTTTGCGGTTTTTATGATGCACCCGCATATCTTGATAATTTAAAGCCTTACGCGTTCAGCACATTCCTAATCAAGAATATTTTTTGGGGGGTAACGGGCTTTAAAAATTGGCGGGACAACAGCACAATTACAGAGGCGTCTGTGCTCAACTACATCCCCTCCTCTTTTCCGCCGACCTTTATAACGGATGGCAACATCGGCTCATTTACCGACCAGGCAATCGCGTATTCAGAGGCGCTTGAAAACATCGGCACACGCGTCACAACGGCGCTTTATCCGCGTGAAGACGCGCTTCTCAGGCATGAATACCAATTTAATATGAAGCTTCCGCATTCTGTGCAAACCTTTGAAAAACTTATATCCTTTCTGGATTCCGTAAAAAAGTAGTTTGCCAAAGCATAATATGCGGTATCAATATAACAGTAACTTATTTTAGGGGGTAATATATTATGATAAGTCAAAAAATGCAGGACGCTCTTAACGAGCAAATTAAAAACGAATTTTATTCAGCGTACTTTTATCTTTCTATGTCCGCATGGTTCACAGGTAAAAACCTTGCAGGTTTTGCCAATTGGTACACCGTGCAGGCGCAAGAAGAGCGTGACCACGCCACAATGCTGATGAATTATGTGCTGCGTGTGGGCGGTGTCGCAGAGTTTCGCGCTATTGATGCACCGGATACAAATTTCAGCTCGCCTATGGATATTTTTGAAAAAACATTTGCGCATGAGCAAAAAGTTACAGGCATGATCAATAATCTCATGGGGCTTGCAATAGATGAACGCGATTTTAAAACGCAGCAGTTTTTGCAATGGTATATAAACGAGCAGGTCGAGGAAGAAGAAAATGCCTCAGGACTCATCGAAAAGCTCAAAATCAGCGGCACAAGTGACGCCGGTATACTTTATATGGATAATGAAGCAGCTGCAAGAGTATATACGCCCTCTGTACAAACAGCATAATAAAAAGCGCAAAAGCGAACTGCAATGCGCAATATGGCGGCGGCGTTAAACCAATCGGTTTACTGCTCTGCTCCGACATTTGACATTGAACCAAAGCCCCCGCTGCACACCATGACGGTGCAGTGGGGGTTTGCTTTTATTTCGGCGTATATACACTTCCGACTGATTAAGCGTCAATTTGTAAAAAAAGCTACATTATAGTAAATATCGGTTTGCCGCAATTGCGTTGACATTGTTCTTTTTGAAGATTATAATTTAATATGTATGTGTTACAAAAAAACAAACGATATTCTTTCAGCTTGTATTTACATTGAATTTCACAGGATGATTTATATCGTTTGGCATATGAAAGGTGTATATACACGGTTCGTTACGTATGCTCAATACACCGCTGTTTTTTTATACGCTGATAAAACATGCACCAAAGCGAAACAGCTGTTCATTCAGAGGTTTCGGTAGATATACAGAAATCAACATCCAAAATTTACAATACAGTGAGGTGTGAGGCTATGACAAAAAACAAATCGGAGCATGAGGACATGCGTGCAAAAGACAACGTTGCCGCAATTTTACAATATTGTGATATTCAGTCGTGGACATTTTACCCGACGGACAACAGCGCCGCTCCCGGTTGCAACGTCATGGCGGAGCTTGCCGATTCGAGCATATGGCATAATTATCCCCAAAAGCTGATTGACATGGGGCTTGTTCACGCAAGCAGCGCCGCAGCATGGTTACAGCTCCATGAACGCATTCGCGCGGGGGAAGCCGACCCTACTGACGAAATATTAGTAATTGAGCAAAAGTTGCCCGTTTGGAAAAAAATCCAATATCACACCGCTTTTGATGAACACGGCAAGCCCGCAAGTGCCATAGGCATTGCGGAAAACATCACCGCCTACAAAAATCTTGCGGAAAATTATGCGCAAGCAGCAAAGCAGAGCGGTGTAACAATTTGGATGTTTGACCTTGCCGACAAAACAATTTATGACTTCAACAACGCATCCCACATCAAGGCTTTTGATAATGTGCGCACCATTCACAATGTGCCCGAGGTGTTTGCCGCGCCCGCGAGCTTGATGTTCGCCGAGGATGTGCCGGCAATGCGTGAAATGTTTCGCAAAATTTACGCCGGAGAAAAATCAGCAAAAAGTGTGAGCCGTTGGCAAAACACCGACAGTGACGCCTTTTGGTGGTATGAGATTTCCTATACCACTCTTTTTGACGATAACGGAAAGCCCGTAAAAGCAATCGGCACAGCCGTTGATATTTCAGAGCGCTTGCGGCTCGAGGCGCTTTATGAAGATGAAATGCAATGGCGCAAGATGCATAACCAAGACGTCATCGGCTCTTATAAAATGAATTTAACGCAAAACACCTGCGAGGACGGGCAAAGTGACAACCCGACCGTGCTCACATTTCAAGGCAACGGCACAGTCGACGATTTTTTTGCGCGGGAATACACCACACATGTGGACTCCGCCGAACCTGAAGAATACAGAAATATGTTCAATCGCGAAAGTCTGCTTAAAAGCTACCGCAGCGGCAAGACGAACGTTACCCATACAGCCTATGTGGATTTAAACAGCGGTAAAGCTTTCTGGATCAAGGTAGAAGTTGATATGTTCAAAAACCCCAAAAGCGGGGAAATAGAAGCCTATATCTATGCCACAGATATTGACCACAAAAAAACCTCCGACGACATTGTAAATGCGGTGGTGGCGATGGACTACGATTATTTGGCAATGCTTGACCTTCTAAGCGGCGGCTATACCCTATTCGCCCAAACCAACGGGCATACTTCACTTCCATCCTTTTATTCAAGCAGCTATGAGCACGAGGTGGAAGCCTACGCGCGAAAGTTTTTGATAGAGGAGGATATTGAAAGAAATATTTATGAGATGTCCTATGAAAATGTATATGCACAGCTTGCAACACACGATGTTTATACCACATATTGCCGCGTTCGCGAGTCTGACGGGAGTATCAGCCGCAAAAAGCTGCAATTTTCATATTTGAGTAAAACTCGCAAAAGGATTATTTTGACGCGCAGCGACGTTACAAACATCTACAATGAAGAGCAGCGCAAAAACGAGGCGTTGGGCGCTGCACTGTTGTCGGCGCAGCAGGCAAACGCAGCCAAATCCGAATTTTTATCCCGCATGAGCCACGAAATCAGAACTCCCATGAACGCTATTATCGGGATGTCTGCACTGGCGGCGGACTGCGCCGACAACCCGACGCAGGTATCTGAATACCTCTCAAAGGTGGGGATTTCCGCGCGTTTTTTGTTGTCGCTTATCAACGATATTTTAGATATGTCCCGCATTGAAAGCGGCAAAATGCTCATTCGCAATGATGTGATTCCGTTTGAAGAATTTATCAACGACATAAGCGTCATTTGTTATGCACAGGCGCAAGAAAAAGGTGTGGATTACGACGCGATTCTCACAGGCTTTACAGAAAGTGCTTACATGGGCGACGCCATGAAGCTCCGACAGGTATTGGTGAATATCATCGCCAACGCCATAAAATTTACGCCTATCGGCGGCAAAATACAGTTTATTGTACATCAAGAAAGCATTAAAGATAACAAGGCAATGATGAAGTTCACGGTGAACGATACGGGAGTGGGCATAAGCGATAAGTTCCTGCCCAAGCTTTTTGAGCCTTTTGAGCAGCAGCAAAGCGGTTCCACCTCTCCCTATGCCGGCACGGGGCTCGGGCTTGCCATTTGCAAAAATTTAGTAGATTTGATGGGCGGAACAATCAGCGTCAACAGCATTGAGGGCGTAGGCAGCGAATTTGTGATAAAGGTCGAGCTCGGCATTTTGGAAAACAGCGGGCGCGCCGTAAAAACAAGCTCCGACTTACACCTTGAAAATCTTAAAGCGCTGATTGTTGATGATGATGTCCTTATATGCCAACACACGCGGGAAATTCTGCTGGATATGCACCTGCAAGCGGACTATGCGGTTTCGGGCGAAAGGGCCGTGGAAACCGTGCGTGATAAATGGGCGAAAGGCTCTTGCTACGATATTATTTTGTTAGACTTTAAAATGCCCGATATGGACGGCATTGAAACCGCCCGTGAAATACGCAAAATTGTCGGGCCTGAGGTCACTATCATTATCATGACCGCATATGATTGGGCGGAAATTGAGGCGGAAGCGAAACAAGCAGGTGTAGATTTGCTTATTTCAAAGCCACTGTTTAAGTCCTCACTTTGCTCTGTTTTCGAGAAAATTTACAGTGCTGCTGATAGCTCATCAGACCCCGCCGCAACGCGTGAATATGACTTCAGCGGCAAACGAGTGTTGCTGGTAGAGGATCATCTGCTCAACATCGAGGTTGCAAAAAAGCTGCTCGGTGCGAAACATTTAGAGGTAGAAGTCGCCGAAAACGGTTTGCAGGCAATAGAAATATTTGCGCAAAAAGAAGTCGGCTATTATGACGCAATTCTAATGGATATTCGTATGCCTGTGATGGACGGCATTACCGCCGCAAAATCCATCCGCAGGCTGCGGAAAACGGATGCACAAACCATTCCCATTATCGCCATGACCGCCAATGCCTTTGA
>JAVXIJ010000032.1:0-3446 GCA_036648415.1 Christensenella sp. | reverse complement strand
CGCTCGAGCCGAAAAACAGCGCGAAAGCAGGTAAATGCAATGAATAAAACAGCAAAAACAACCGAAATGTCCGATGAAGCTCAGCTTTATTGCGAAATTGTGCAGCAATCCACCGACGGCGTTTATGTGTTGGGTAAAGGCTCTTACACGCTGCTTTACGCAAATGATGCCATGCAGAAAATATTTGAAAATGTAGGTATTCATGACTATCAGGGGCAAAAATGTTATAGTGCGCTGCGCAATCAAAAAGAGCCGTGCGAGAACTGTTTTGCTTGCTCCGCCGCTTGCACAGCCGAACCGCGCGAAGTCTATCTGAGCTCTTTATCAAAATACTATTTGGCTGCCGCACGAGCCATTAAATGGCAGGGCACTCCTGCCTATGTTGTCTATTTATCAGATATTTCCGACGGGAAAAAATCCCGCTATGAGCTTGCCAAAACGCAGGAAAAATTGGCTGCCGCCATTGACCATGCAGGGCTTGCCTATTGGGAATACGACATTGCAAACAGCCGCGCGTATCTAAACGCCATATCCACCACCGAATATACATTAGATGAAATTATAAACAACTATCCCGCCGCGCTTTATAAAACAGGGGCTATTCATCCCGACAGTATCGCGGCGTATGACTCTTTGATACAAGCGGTCAAAAGCGGCAAACCCGCGGTCGGCGCAGACATTAAAACCATAGACGCAAATGGCGATTTGGTATGGAAAAGAGTGCGTTTTACCACACTCTTTGATGAAAAAAGCCAGCCGTTTTGGGCGGTTGCAACAGCGGAAAGCATTGATGATTACAAGGCGTTGGAGCACCGCTTTACCACCGTTTTAGAGCAAAACCATATTGACACATGGCTATATGATATGCCCCGCCGCACCATCATCCAAAATCACAACACGGAGGATGTATACGGTGTTCATGAAATGGAAATTCCGAATGTTCCCGAAACACTGATCAAGGGAAAGCAATGTCATCCTGAAGACGCGGAGCAATTTCGTGATTTTTACAGGCGGCTGCATCAGGGAGAAACGCAGGTGTCCGCCACAATACGGCTATGGGATGTCCCCACGGACGGCTATATTTGGAAGCGCTGCACCTATACCATTTTACCCAACCGAAACGGAGAACCGATTTACGCGCTCGGAAGCGCCGTTGATGTGAGCGACCAAATAGAAGCCAAGCAAAAGTATGAAAGCGCCCTCAAATACCGTTATCAAACCTTAGGTGAAAATGTCATTTTGGCGGGGCATTGCAACGTCACACGCAACGTGATTTTGGAAGTAGAGGACCGCACCGGTTTAAATGTGGAGCAGCGCTTCGGCATGGTGCGCGAGGAATTTTTCAACGGTATCGGTTCGCTCATTCCGGATGAAAAACAACGGCGGACTTTCTGCAAAACCTTTGGCAACGAAAACATGAAAAACAGCTTTGAGCTGGGCATTACTCAGCATGATTGTGAATGTACGATAAGCCTTAACGACGAGCACAACATTCGCTGGATTTCCACCCATGTGGATACGGCATTACAGCCCGAAACAGGCGAGCTTATTGGCTTTTTGACAGTAACCGACATTTCCGCCAATAAAATGCAAGAACAGGTGTTAGACGCCGTTATTCAAGGAGATTACGATTTTGTGGCGCATCTCAACCTTAATTCCGCTGCCACGGTGTTTTATAACAGTAAAAACCAAATGGCACGGATGAAGGACTATGAATACGGTGTGCCATATTCATACAATGACGCAATACAGCGTGCCGCGGAATGCTATATTACAGATGAGGATAAACCGCTGTATGCCGCTGAAATGTCCATCGAAAATGTGGTGCAGCAGCTAAAAGAAAAAGACAGCTATGAATTTACTTATCATGTGCGCGAATCAAACGGCGAAATCCGCACCAAACAAACCCGTTTTGCAATGTATGACAGGGCGGCAGGAATTGTGATATTCAGCCGCGCCGACGTGACGGATATGCTGGCGCAGCAGGAAGAACAAAAAATTGCTCTTTTAGAATCACTCGCGATTGCCCAACAAGCAAACAGCGCAAAATCAAAATTTTTATCTTCTATGAGCCACGACATTCGCACCCCCATGAACGCCATAGTCGGAATGTGCAAGCTTGCGATTGAAGATGAGGACAACCCGCATCAGGTGCATGAAAGCCTACAGATAATTGAGCAGTCCTCTGCTCTGCTGCTGTCCATGATCACGGATATTTTAGACATGAATCGCATAGAAAGCGGCAAAACCGTCCTAAACAGCAAACCTTTTTCCTTTTCGGAGCAATTACAGCTTGCTGTTAATCGGGCGCAGGGGATGGCAAGTAAAAAACATCAAACTGTGAAGCTGATCGTAGATATTACACACGATCGCTGTATTGGTGACGTTGTGCGTATTCACAGAGTCATTGACAACATTCTCGCAAACGCGCTTAAATTTACCCCCGAGGGCGGGGTCATAACCTATCGGCTTTTTGAATCGGCAATTGAGCACAAGCAAATCAGTTTATATCGTTTTGAAATCTCCGACAACGGTATCGGCATAAGTCCCGAAGGACAGCTCCATATCTTTGAACCTTTCTATCGCGTGCCCGACGTCATAACGGCGCAGATAGAGGGCACAGGGCTGGGGCTATCCATCGTTAAAAGCATTGTGGACTACATGGGCGGCACTATTTCTGTGCAGAGCACCCCAAACGTGGGTACCACATTCAGTATAGAGATTCCGTTGAGATTTACAGATGAAATCACGGAAGAAAAGCAGCCGACAAAAACGGTTGAGCAGCCAATTGACTTATCGGGTGTCCATGTGCTCCTATGTGACGACCACCCCATGAATCAATTGGTGGCAACACGCATTTTAGAAAAAGCGGGAGTTCGCGTCACCGTTGCCAATAACGGACAGCTTGGCTATGAAGCATTTTTACAGAGCAAGCCCGACACCTTTAACGCCATTTTTATGGACGTTCAAATGCCGATAATGAACGGATATGATGCCGCGCGCGCCATTCGTAGCTCCGCGCATCCGCAGGCAACCACCATTCCCATAATCGCAATGACCGCCAATGCCTTTGCCGAAGACGTGCAAAAAAGCATTGCCGCCGGCATGAACGATCATCTGACAAAGCCCATAGAACCAAAATTGCTCTGCCAAACGCTGTATGCGTCGCTGCAAACACAGCCGCAAGGTAGCAAGTAGGGGCGGATAGACGCCCGCAGACCTTAAGGGTCTAAAGCCGCAGGGCTGACTAAGTATGCAATAAACAAGTTGAGCAGAGATAAGGATGTGACAACCGAAATGCTCGGGAAAATATGCAAGGCTTTGAATTGCACCATTGATGACATAATGGAATTTCTGCCTAACGAACAACAGTAAGTGCGTTTTATTATACACGCAATGTTTTAGAATCAGTATGGGCAGTCAAAATATTTGACATCTCTCATTTC
>JAVXIJ010000031.1:0-14005 GCA_036648415.1 Christensenella sp. | reverse complement strand
GGCAAGGCAGCCGAGCGACGCTTAGCCGTAGCTAAGGCGAGCGAGGGTAACACAGTCATGCGGAAAAATTCTGTTTGAAAACCGTATCGTTCGAATCTGATATGCTTATGGGCAGGATTTATTTTTTTGCTGCATATAAAATTATTGAGAATAGATGTAAAGAATACGGCGCATATGATATAATAAAATATCAGGGTTAGGAATGGGAGGTTTGGATGGCGATATGACAAAAAAAGAAGAAATCAAAGAGAAGATACTTGGAAAGCTGAAACGTAATTGCGGAAAAACGCTGGAGGAGGCTACAAAGGATCAGATCTATCAATCGTGTGCGCTCAGTATAAGAGATGCGATTGTAGAAAAATGGACAGATGCGAATAAGCAGGTGCTGAATCAAGGAATGAAGCGGCTTTATTATTTATCTGCGGAGTTTCTTATGGGACGCGCACTTGTAAACAACATGATAAATTTACAGCTTTTGAAGGATTATCAAGAAGTGCTGGGCGAAATGGGCATTCAGATTGATGATGTTGAGGAGCAGGAGCGTGATGCGGGGCTGGGGAACGGTGGGCTCGGACGTTTGGCGGCTTGCTTTTTAGATTCGCTTTCCACCCTTGATTTGCCGGTTACAGGGTGCAGTATTCGTTATGAATTCGGGCTTTTTAAACAGCGCATATTGGACGGAGAGCAGGTAGAGGTCGATGATAACTGGCTGGAGGGCGGAAATGTTTGGGAAATCCCGCGCCCCGAAGAGCAGGTAGAGGTGCGTTACGGCGGAGAGCTTGAGGAAGTATGGACGGAAAAGGGGCTTAAGATAAATCTTAAAAATTATTACAGCGTGCTTGCTATTCCGTATGATTATCCCGTGATGGGATATATGAGCGAGATGCCCGCCACATTGCGTTTGTGGAGTGCGAAAGCAAAAACGGGGCTTGATATGCATTATTTTAACCGCGGAGATTATTCGCGTGCAATGCAGGAACGAGAGCTTGCGGAGGTTATATCAAAGGTGCTGTACCCGGAGGCGAACCATGAGCAGGGCAGGCAGCTGCGGCTGAAGCAGTTTTATTTCTTTACATCTGCGACAATGCAGCACATAGTGCGTAAGCACAAGGAAAATTATGGGGATTTACATACACTTCCGAATTATTTTACCGTGCAAATAAATGATACTCATCCAACGCTTGCTATTCCTGAGCTCATGCGTATATTGATGGACGAGGAAAACATGGGTTGGGAGGAAGCATTTGATATTTGCGGGCGAATGTTTAATTACACCAATCACACAATAATGTCGGAGGCGCTTGAATGTTGGGAAGAGGATATGTTCAAAGACCTTTTACCGCGCATTTACGAGATAATCAAAATTATAAACGAAAAGTTTTGCAATGAGCTGTGGAATGTTTACCCGGGAGAATGGGACAAGATAAGCAAAATGTCTATTATTTCATATCGCGAAATAAGAATGGCAAACCTTTGTATTGCCGTGTGTAACAAGGTAAACGGTGTTTCTAAGCTGCATGGTGAAATTATAAAATCGCGTACATTCAGGGATTTTTACGTGGTATTCCCGGATAAATTTTTGGGGATTACAAATGGCGTCACACACAGAAGATGGCTTGCAAAGGCGAACCAACCGCTTACTAAATTGCTTATAGATCATATCGGAGATGGATTTTTAAAGGATTATAAGGAGATTGCACGAGTGGGCGATTTGCTTGATAATCAGCAGTTTTTGGATGATTTTATGGAGGTTAAGCGGCTCAACAAAATTAGGCTGCGCGATCATCTTAAAAAGACGCAGTGCATTGACCTTAACGAAAATTCGATTTTTGATGTGCACGCAAAGCGGCTGCATGAATATAAACGTCAGCTGTTAAAGGTGATACATATTTTGCACCTATATAATTTAAAAAAGGAAAATCCGTCAATGCATATGGAGCCGTGCACATTTATTTTCGCGGCAAAGGCATCTCCCGGATATGCACGTGCAAAAAACATTATACGGCTTATATTGGCAACGGCGGAGCTTGTGAATAACGATCCTGCTACAAAAGGTATTTTGCAGGTGGTTTTCATAGAAAATTACAGTGTTTCCGAGGCGGAGATTATGATACCCGCAACGGACATCAGCGAGCAAATTTCCACGGCAGGGCTGGAGGCATCGGGCACGGGCAATATGAAATTCATGATGAACGGCGCGGTGACGCTTGGAACTATGGATGGTGCAAACGTGGAGATTTCTGAGGAAGTCGGAGAGGATAATATATTCATATTCGGCGCAACAGAACGCGAAATCGGACGTATGGAGCGTTACGGAACTTACAAACCCGGTGAATATTATGAGCAAAATACAGATTTGAGGCTCGCGCTTAACAGAATGATTGACGGCACGCTTAATGTTGCTAACGACAGGCAGTTTTCCGAGCTTTATCATTCGCTTTTGTTTGGCGATATGGACCGCGCGGACAAGTATTATTTGCTGTACGATTTTGCCTCATATTCGCAGGCATATGAACACGCTGTGGGGGCATATGCCGATGCGGAGCGTTGGAAGCGCATGGCGGCGGCGAATACCGCAAAGTCGGGCGTGTTTTCGTCGGACAGAACAATACATGAATATAACGAAAAGATTTGGCACCTGAGGGAAATGAATAAGTCATAACGGAGGGCAGCACAAATGCAAGAGATTGATTTTTCAAAACAAATTATGCACGATTCTGCTAAGGAGAAATACAGATTCCCGCTTGGGGCGGTTACGCTTGGTACGAAAGTGGAGCTGTGCCTTGTAGCACGCGATATTTATTGTAAGAAAGTATTTCTTACGGTGATGGAAGACGGCATGGAAAAAAATATTGAAATGGCAGAAGCGGACGGTGTTTGGCGTGTTGAATATGAAACGCCGCAAAAGCCTTGTGTGGTATGGTATTGGTTTTGCATATGTATTGATGAAGAAAAAAGTATTTATTACGGTGCGCGTTCGGGGCACACGGTGGGGGCGGGAACAACGTGCTGGAATCCGCCGCCTGCGTTTCAGCTGACGGTTTATGACGAAGCGTTCAGCACCCCGTTGTGGGCCAAAAATGCTATTATGTATCAAATATTCCCCGATAGGTATGCACGCAGTGATGATGATACATTTATGCGCGGAGTGGAGCGCAATCGTGCGCTTGGGCGAAACGTTATCGTGCATGAAAGCTGGGACGAGCCTGTAATATATGAAGCGGCAGAGGGGCAGAAGGCTTATGAACCGTGTGATTATTACGGAGGAACACTCGCGGGTATAATTGAGTCGCTTGATTATTTGCGAGATATGGGTGTGGGGGTGCTTTACCTTAACCCTATTGTGGAGGCGGCATCAAATCACAGATATAATACAGGTGATTATAAGCACACCGACTCAATGCTCGGCACGGATGAAGACGCTGAAAGGCTGATGCGTGAAGCACAGATCAGAGGAATTCACGTCATATTGGACGGGGTTTATTCTCACACGGGGGACGACAGCATTTATTTTAATAAGTATGGGCGATATGACAGCGTGGGAGCATACGAAAGCAAGGAGTCACCATATTATAACTGGTATCAATTTGAGGAATATCCGCAAAAGTACAAAAGCTGGTGGGGGTTTGAAACACTTCCCGAAGTGGATGAAACACAGAGTGAATGGGTAAATTATATAATTGATGCAGAGGACAGCGTGTTTGGTACGTGGATAAAGCGCGGGGCGGCGGGTTTTCGCCTGGATGTGGCGGATGAGCTTCCCGACAAAACTATTGAGCAAATGCGTGATAAGCTAAAGCATATGTCGCAGGACAATTTGCTTATAGGCGAAGTTTGGGAGGACGCAACCACTAAACAAAGCTATGGAAATGCGCGCACATATGCTCTTGGGCGCGGGCTTGATACGGTGATGAATTATCCGTTTACGGCGGAGGTTACGGCATTTTTATCGGGAAAAGGGAATGCTGCACGGTTGAAGCATTTTATGGTGAGTCAAAGCCAGAATTATCCAAAGGATATGTATTATTGTTTGATGAATTTGCTTTCGAGCCATGATATTGCGCGCATACGCACAGTGTTGGCGACTAAAATTGACGCGCACACAATGACGCGTGAACAGCAGGCGCATTTTGTTGTGACGAAAGAGCAGGACGATGAGGGCGCGAGGCTGCAAAAGCTTGCGGCGGGGATACAGTTTACAATCCCCGGAATGCCGTGTGTATATTACGGCGATGAAGTCGGAATGCATGGCTTGCTTGACCCGTTTAATCGCGGAACATATCATGTTTATGATGAAGATATGCGGCAATATTATAAAGAGTTGGCTGCGCTGCGGCAAAAGACAGATGCGTTAAAAACAGGAAATTGCGTTTTTTATGCACAAGGTGAAGACACAATTGGAATTTTGCGTTATTGTATTGACGGCGAGGATGCTTTTTCAAATCCCGCCGCAGACGGCATATATCTGACACTTGTGAATCGTTCAAATGAACCGCACAGCATAGCAATTGATTTATTTGCAAACGAGGAGCTTGCGCAGGGCAAGCATACAGCTGCTTTTCGCGAGCTTGATTTTGAGCGGGCGGTGTGCGTGCTGACGAATGAAGTGTATTCTGTGAATGAAGGGCTGGTAGAGGCGGCAATCCCGCCGAAAAGCATAAGAATTTTGGAGCTAATGTGGATATAAAGTATAAGACAATATTATTTGATTTTGACGGAACGCTGATGGATACAAGCAGGGGGATTTTATTCTGCGCTAAAAAAACAATAGAATATATGGGAATAGCCGTACCGAGCGATGAGGTTTTGCGTAAATTTATAGGACCGCCCTTAAAGCTCTCATTTATGGATGTATGCGGGATGTCGGATGAGGACGCAACAGCGGCTGTGACGTGCTATCGCGAGAGATATGCAGAGATAGGAATGCTTGAGGCGGACATTTATCCCGGGATTGAGGAGCTGCTTATCGCGCTTAGGCAGGCAGGGGCAACCTCCGCTGTCGCATCTGTAAAAATGGAACCGATTGTGCGTAAGACGCTGATGCATTTTGAGCTTACGGATTATTTTGACGCGATTTGCGGTGCGCCTGAGGATATGAACATAAAAGGTAAAGAAGCGATTGTAAGAGAGGCTGTGTCGCGCACTAATTCTAAGGCTGAGGACTGCTTACTGGTGGGTGACAGCAGCTATGACGCGGAGGGCGCGGCAGCGGCAGGAGTGGATTTTTGCGCAGCGTTGTGGGGCTTTGGTTTTGACAAAATGGAAGATGCGGCACAGTTTACTTGCCGCTATATTGCAGAGGATGTGGAGTCACTGAGGCGATTTTTGTTGAAGTAATGTGTTAAAAAACGAAGCTTGCGGCACACGTTTCTGCTATGTTGTTTTCTTGGCATTGTATATTGTTATTTGGATTGTGTTTTGGAATATTAACAATAAAAATCAGAAGAAGATGAATGAACAGTTGGCGGAATTAAAAAAAGAAAATAAGTAATTAACAATTTGTGTAAAAAAAAGGTTCTCTGACTTGCTGTCGGAGAACCTTTTTGCAGTAAACAAACTGAAAAAATTTGGGTCAGCGGTGTAAAAGCCATTCGGGAATGGGCGTATTGGCGGCGGCATAAGCGCGGCTAAACAGCTCAAGCTGGCTGTCAATAAGCGGTGTGCCGATAGGTACGGGCAATTTTTTGTATTCGCCTTTGCCAATCTGACGGCGCGCTTTTACGTTATCTTTTAGTTGTATATCTATCAATGTGTTTATTTTTTGTTTGAGAGCTGCATCCAACACGGGAAGCGCAACCTCCACGCGCCGCTCGGTATTGCGCGACATGAAATCGGCGGAGGAAATATAAATTTTTTGACGTTCGTGCGGTCCGAACATATAAATACGTGAATGTTCAAGATAGCGTCCGACAATGCTTGTGATTTGTATATTAGAGGTCTTATCATCATTTTCCACGTTAAGGCAACAAATCCCGCGTATAATCATGCGTATTTTCACACCCGCTTCGGATGCTTCGATGAGCTTTTTAATAATGTCAATATCGCTTATAGAGTTGCATTTAAAGGTTAGCTCGGCGGGCATATCTGCATTTGCCGCGAGTATTTCGTTGTCAATATAGCGCAGCACTGATTGCTTCAGCGTCAGCGGAGATACCATTAAAATGTCGGAATTTTCCACAAGACTGCCCATGCAAAGGTTTTTGAATACGTCCTGAGCATTAAGGGCAATATCTTCATTGGCGGTTATAAGAGCTAAATCTGTATAGAGCCGCGCGGTGGTTTCGTTATAGTTTCCCGTACCGACCTGCGTGATGAAGTTCACCCCTCCGCCTCGGCGTTTCATGGTTATGAGCAAAAGCTTGGAATGTACTTTATAGTCCTCAATGCCGTAAATGAGGGATACACCGGAATCCTGCAAACGTTTGGACCAGTCAATGTTGTTTTCTTCATCAAAACGCGCACGAAGCTCTACAACCGCAATTACCTCTTTGCCGTTTTCTGCGGCGCGTATGAGCGCGTCAATAACCTTTGAGTTGCGCGCCATGCGGTAGAGCGTGATTTTGATGGACATAACCCCGGGGCTTGCCGCCGCTTCTTCCAAAAGTCGTATAAAAGTTTTAATATCTTCATAGGGATATGAAAGCAGCAAATCATTTTTCTGTATTTGCGGAATGAGCTTTTTGTTTAGGTCTATGCTCGGTGAGGGCTGCGGAGTAAGAGGAGAATAGAATAAGGGCTTGTATTTATCATCTGTGAGTTGGTCTTTGAGATCGGACACAAAAGAAAGCACGGTAGGCATTTCGTTGAAAAACACCGCATCTTCAGTAAGATTCAGATGCTTCATCAACCGCTTTGTGATTTCATCATTTTTGCTGCGGCACATATCAAGGCGCACAGGCTCGAGCTTTTTGCGCTTTTTGACAATGATTTCCATAATGTCACGATAGGACATATCGTAATCAAAGAAAGCTTCATCTGCGTCAATGTCCGCGTTGCGCGTTATAGAGAAAATACTGCGTGCTTCAACTTTATGCCGCGGGAAAACCTTGGAGGCATAAAGATAAATTAAGTCTTCAATCAATGTGAATTTAACATATTTGCCGGGCATAAGCAGCAGACGTTCAAAATATCCGCTGGCGGGAATGATGCCGAGCTGTGTTTTGCCGTCCTTTGATTTTAGCAAAACGGCTATATAGATGGTGTTGTTTTGCAGAAACGGAAAAGGATGGTGTTTGTCTAATATGTGCGGTGATAAAAGAGGAAGCACATTGCGTTCAAAATAGCGCTGTAAAAAGCGTTCCTCATATTTGGTAAGGTGCAGCCCGTTTTTATAGAAAATATGATAATCCTCAAGCGCATTCATGATTTCTATGAGCGCGCGGTTTTTGCGCGGAGTAAGGCGCTTTATTTCGCGGCTGATTGCGCGGAGCTGCTCGGTGGTGGTCATGCCTGAGCGCAGGTCTGTTTCGTCTTTTTTCAGCAGCAGACGGTCGTGCAGGCTGCCCACACGCACCATTAAAAATTCGCTGAGATTGCTGTGATAAATGGCAATAAAATTAAGGCGTTCAAACAGCGGATTGGATTTATCTTCTGCTTCTTCAAGGACGCGCTCGTTGAATTTCAGCCAGCTCATATCACGGTTAATCAGATGTTTGTATTTATTTTCACCCATAATACACCTCTTATTATGTATATATTAGTATTATACTCTAAAACGGCTGACAAAAACATATGGATATGAAAATTTTACATTAGGGGATATATCTTGATAATGCGCGGTATTGACTGTATAATATTAAGGTATGTTATTAAAAGACAAGGGAAAACTATGGAATTTTTTGCAAATATGACAACAACAAAAATTATTGGGCTTATTATGCTTGCTGTCGGTGCGCTGCTGTCCTTTGCGGCGAAACGCATTACTGCAAGGTGTGAGTACAAAAACGCGGAGATGATATGCAGATTTTTGGGGTTTGGAATTGCAATTACAGGATTCCTTATTATTTTTATTTGATAAGTCGGAGGGAAAAATGCGCAAAGAATTAAGCAAAATATATGATCCTAAACAAACAGAGGACAAGCTTTACCAAAAATGGTTGGATAATGGCTATTTTCATGCAGTGGCAGATAAAAACAAAAAGCCTTTTACTGTTGTTATTCCGCCGCCGAATATTACAGGGCAGCTTCATATGGGGCATGCGCTTGACAACATGATACAGGACGCTGTGGTGCGTATGAAGCGTATGCAGGGGTATGCTGCATTGTGGATGCCCGGCACGGACCACGCGAGTATTGCAACAGAGGTCAAGATTGTGGACGCGCTTCGTGCAGAGGGAATTGCAAAAGAGGACCTCGGACGCGAAAAGTTTCTTGAGCGCGCATGGGAATGGAAAGCAAAATTCGGCGGAAGAATTACAGAACAGTTAAAGAAGCTCGGTTCGTCGCTTGATTGGGAGCGCGAACGCTTTACGATGGATGAGGGCTGTAATCATGCGGTGCGCGAGGTTTTTGTGCGGCTGTATGAAAAGGGACTTATTTACAGGGGAAACCGTATAATAAACTGGTGTCCTAATTGCATGACGGCGCTGTCGGATGCGGAAGTGGAATATGAAGAACGCGATTCTCATTTGTGGTATATGCGTTATGCCGCTGAGGATGGCGGGGAGGGGATAGTAGTTGCGACAACCCGCCCTGAAACCATGCTCGGCGATACGGCGGTGGCGGTTAATCCGACGGATGCGCGCTACAAAGACCTTGTAGGGAAAAATGTTATATTACCGCTGCTTAACAAGCCTATTCCGGTAGTGGCGGATGAATATGTGGATGTGGAATTTGGCACAGGGGCTGTAAAAATCACGCCCGCGCATGACCCGAACGATTATGAGGTGGGCGTGCGGCACAAGCTCGCAATGATAAGAGTGATGAACGATGACGGCACTATGGCGGAGAATGCGGGAAGCTATGCGGGGCTTACGCGTGAAGAGGCGCGTAAACGCATTGTTGAAGACCTTGAAAAGTGCGGCGCACTTGTGAAAATTGAGGATTATAAGCACAACGTGGGGCATTGCTATCGCTGTCATACTGCGATTGAGCCTATTATTTCACAGCAGTGGTTTGTGAAAATGAAAGAGCTTGCAGAGCCCGCCATTGAAGCGGTGAAAACCGGTGAAGTTAAATTTGTGCCCGAACGTTTTTCAAAGATTTATTTTAATTGGCTTAATAATATCAGGGATTGGTGTATTTCACGTCAGCTCTGGTGGGGGCATAGGATTCCCGCTTACACCTGCAATAAATGCGGAAAGCTTATTGTGGCTGCGGAGGAACCGACGCTTTGTGATGAATGCGGCGGAAGCGTGTTCACGCAGGACGAGGATGTGCTCGACACATGGTTTTCGTCAGGATTATGGCCGTTTTCCACGCTTGGTTGGCCCGAAAAAACAGAAGAGCTTGATTATTTTTATCCGACGGATGTGCTTGTGACGGGCTATGATATAATATTTTTCTGGGTGGCGAGAATGATAATTTTCGGCATTGAGATTATGGGTAAGGTGCCGTTTAAAACGGTGGATATTCACGGGATTGTGCGGGACAGCGACGGACGCAAAATGTCAAAATCGCTTGGAAACGGAATAGACCCGCTGGAGGTAATTGAAAAATACGGCGCGGACGCGCTTAGATTTTCACTTGCCGTCGGAATAAGCCCCGGAAATGATATGCGTTTTTATTGGGAAAAGGTGGAAGCTGCGCGTAATTTTGCAAACAAGATTTGGAACGCCTCGCGTTTTGTGATGATGAATATTGAGGACACGGGCGTGCGCGAAATTGATGAAAACAAGCTTGACGGTGCGGATCGGTGGATTCTGAAAAAGATGAACGAGGCAATAACCGAATGCACGGACAGTATTGAAAAATATGATTTGGGGCTTGCGGCGCAGAAAATTTATGATTTCACATGGAGCGAGCTTTGCGATTGGTATATAGAAATGGCTAAGCCGCGCCTTTACGGTGAGGATGAGGAAGTAAAAGCGGAAACGATGGCAGTGCTTGTATATGTGCTTAAAAACACGTTAAAGCTGCTGCATCCGTTTATGCCGTTTATTACGGAGGAGATTTATACGAGCTTGCCTGATTCTGAGGAAAGCATAATGACGGCAAAATGGCCGCAGGTTGAGTATTCTGATGACGCATACGGCACAATGATGGAGGGCGTTATGGAGCTTATTCGTTCGGTGCGCAACGTGCGTGCGGAAATGGGTATAGCACCCGGGAAACGCAGCGACCTTATGATAGTTGTGGATACCAAGGACAAAGCGGCAACGGTGGAGGAGTGCAAGCAGTATTTTGAAAAGCTTGCATATGCAAAGGACGTTATAATACTTACGGATGTATCACAAATACCGCAGAACAGTGTTTCGGCGGTGTCGGCGTTTGGCGACGCGTATATGCCGCTTGCCGAATTGATTGACATTGAAAAAGAAATCGAGCGTTTGACAAAGGAAGCGGATAAAAACGAAACGGAGATTAAGCGCGCAGAGGGCAAGCTTAATAATAAAGGGTTTACAGATAAGGCTCCGTCAAAGGTTGTGGAGGAAGAACGCGCAAAGCTTGATACTTATCTTGAGATGCGTATAAAGCTTTCAGAGCGCATAGCTTTCTTAGGAGGCATTAAATAAATATGCAATTTGTGCATTTGGCGGGAACAAACGCTAAGGGTTCTACGGCGAGCTATATTGCCAATATTATTTCGGAGGAGCATTCGTGCGGGCTGTATACATCGCCGCATTTGCTTTCTCCGCGCGAGCGCATGAAAATAGACGGGGAAGAGATTTCCGAGGCGGAATATAAAGAATATTTTGAGTGTGCAAAGGATGAACGCGGCGAACACCTTTTTGGCATATGGACGCGCGCCGCGCTTAAATGGTTTGATGAGCGCAAGGCGGAATATGCGGTGATTGAAACAGGGCTTGGCGGGCGGCTTGACCCAACCAATGTTGTAGCGTCAAAAATGCAGATTTTGACACCCATAAGCTATGACCATATGGAGCTTTTGGGAAACACTTTAACCAAAATAGCCAGAGAAAAATGCGGCATAATCAAGAAGGATTCTATTGTGATTTCGCATCCGCAGACAGAAGAAGCAATGCGTGTGATTTTGCAAACCTGCCGCGGTAAAAACGCGCGGCTTATTGTGCTTGATGAAAAAAAGATAAGCGTGAAACAGAGCAGCACGCGTGGGCAGCGTTTTGATTTTAATTATGCGGGGAAGCTTTATAAGAACCTTGAGATACATGGAATATCGCCCATGCAGGCGGAAAATGCCTGCGTTGCGATTATGGCGGCGGCAGAGCTTGGTATGGACGAAAAATCTATACGCGACGGGCTGCTAAAAACAGAAATACCCGCGCGCGTGGAGGTTAAAGGCAACGTGCTCATAGATGGGGCGCATAATCCCGAAGCAATAGCGGAACTTGCGCGCACGGTTAAGAAGCTGTATCCTCATGAGGATGTAACGGTGCTTGCCGCAATTATGCGTGATAAGGATGTGCAGAGTATTGCGAATGTAATTGAAAGCTTTGCAAACAGGGTGGTGTGCACCTGCGCAGAAAAAAAGAGGGGCATGAGCGGTAAAGAGTTAGCGGTTTATTTTGACCCCGCAACGGTTGCAGAAGACCCGAATTATGCGTTTTTGGAAGCGCAAAGGCTTGCAGAACAAAAAAAAGGCATACTTATTGTATGCGGTTCTTTTTATTTAGCGGCATATGCACTCGAGCGGTTAAATTTATAAATGCAATATGAGCTCTTTATAGACAGAAAGAGCGTTTTTGCTCCAGTTGTCGGTAATTCGTTCAGCTTCTGTTTTGGAATAAACAAGCAGGTCAATTTCAAAAATGGTGCGGTAATGCTCCATTATCTTTAAGGTAACGCGATATTCGTTGTCACTTAGCTTGAGAAAATCGCTGATGAATTGTGATTCCATTTCAAGCTCGGTGCGATGTTCTTTTAAGTATTCGTCGATAGTTTCACGGAAAGAAAGCCGTAAATCGTTGCTAAATACTTCAAGTATTTCTGCGCCGAGGTTGGTGATGCCGTAGGATGTGTTTTGCGGAGTGGTTTTGGAATAAATGTGCAGACATTGCTCGAGCTCAAAAATGCACTCCTTTAAATCAAAATAACCCATCAGTGAAAGCTCGGTCATGATGCGGAGAAGCTGCAATTCAGAAAGCTCCATGCAGCTGTGTTTTATTAAATACAGCAACAGCAATTTGTTGTGCGCCATGCTTTGTTTTGGTTTAACTTCCATTTTCAAACACCTCTTATTGTAATTATAACATAACTGCAAATCTTTCAAAAGGAATGGTTGTATTTTATTTGAATATATGTATAATTATAGGAGCAATGGGGTTGTAACTCAGTTGGTCAGAGTACCACGTTGACATCGTGGAAGTCGCCGGTTCGAACCCAGTCAACCCCACCAAATCGGTCATATCCGAATCTTTTCTTTTTGGATGGAGCGTTCGGAATGACAATCAGTTTAAAGGACAGGCGATGAGCCTGTCCTTTTTGCATGCGACGCTTTTCCGACACTTGGATTGATACAATAATAAAAACATGAGTCAGACCGTGTGACGCAGGATAGCCGCAAACAGATTCTCACTGATACGCGTGCGGTTTGTGCTTGCGTGAAAATGGTGGTTTTGCGAAATGCAATTTGATTCATTTAAAACATGGAGGAAGATGGAATGAAGGCTGTAAACAAATCGGAGGGACACATCCTTCAGTTTAAAGGGTCGTGCGTGATCAGCATTGCCTATGGTGTTTTTATGGCAATGAGTGCGTTTGATTTTTTCGCACCTACGACGCAGATAAACGGCATAGCGGAAATATTGATTTTAGCTTTTGCGCTGCTGGTTCCCGCATTGCTGATATTGGCGGGCGTTTTCGGATTTTTTAAAAAATACAAGGCGGTTATCGTGTTTTCAATCATTGCATTTGTCGTTAGCTTGTATTCTTTGATCACCAATATATCGACGATGCTGACGGTGATGGATTGGCAACATACGCTGGTGGAAGTTATTATGATGATTCCGGCTCCTGCAATCCCCGCTTTCTTTATTGCTGAGGCAATCCTGGTACAAAAGGATTCTAAAGAGCAATAGCGCCCGGAATGTTTGCTGTGAAAATATGACACAAAAGGAAGAAAAACGACGTTTTAGTATGCGAAATGGCGCGGATGTTGAAGCATCTGTGTCAACAATAAGCGTCTTAGTTTAAGAAAATATTCGTGATTCCATAATATTTCTTAAAACGCCGACGGTTTCCCGACACTTTGTTTGATAGAATAAATTGTTATTGTGTTTAAGACAATAAGGTTGATTAGATTGCTGTGGTGAATTTCAGGCGTTTTGAGTGCATAATGACTTGAGGCGCTGTGGAAATAGGGCTTAAGGCAGCAACTGTCAGCAGATTATTGAAAGAGGGGAGGTACATTTTTTATGACGACATTGATTATTGGCTTAATTGCAGCTGTCTGCACAGGACTTTCTTTTATTCCTGCGGTAGCTTTTTTGGGTTTTGCAGGGTTGGTTCTTGCGATTATTGCTTGGGTGATGGGTGCTAAAGCAGTCAAGGCGGATTCGTCAGACAAAAAGGCAAAGGCAGGCAAAATCATCGGCATAATCATTACGATCTTAGCAATTGTTTCGATTATTGTGATGATTACTTTGACAGCGGCACTTGTTGGGGTTGTTGCGGGAGCAACAATGTAACACTAAATGTAAATAGGTATCCACCTTTTTCGCAATAGCGGATAAGGTGGATATTTATTTATGCAATATTGATCGGACCTGCATTGATTGGATTTGCGACGCTTTACCGACAGTTTGTTTCTTATAATGTTAAAAACGAGTCAAAGGATAAATTTTTATGAAGAGTGTAGAGAGCGAACCGACCGAAAAAGGCGTAAGCATCGCAACCTTACTATTTGGTGTTTATATGATACTTTCCG
>JAVXIJ010000030.1:12150-14108 GCA_036648415.1 Christensenella sp. | reverse complement strand
CGCCCCTACAAAGGCGGGGTTTGGGGTCTTGCCCTTTAAGGGCTTCGGGCGGATAAGCGCCCCTACAAAGGCGGGGTTCGGGGCAGCGCCCCGAGGTCTTAAAGTCTTAAATTTATCCTCAACAACAAGTTTTTCACAATAGGTTTTATCAGACATTAAAAACTAAGAGGGAGCAGCATATATGGATTTGTTTTCGGCAAATTTAAAGCAAAATGCGCCGTTGGCGGACAGGATGCGTCCGCGAACGCTGGATGAATTTTTGGGGCAGGAGCATATTGTAGGGAAAAACACATTGTTGCGCCGCGCAATTGAGGCGGACAAGCTTGGCTCGTGTATTTTTTGGGGACCGCCCGGCTGTGGAAAAAGCACCTTGGCGGCAATTATTGCGCAGACCACAGGCAGTGATTTTTATAAATTAAATGCCGTTACAAGCGGCGTTAAAGATGTACGCGAGGTAACGCAAAAAGCGGAGGATGCGCTCAAAATGTATAGCCGCGAGAGCTTTTTGTTGCTGGATGAGTGTCACCGTTGGTCAAAATCACAGTCAGACAGCGTATTGCCCGCAATGGAAAGCGGGATTATTAAGCTTATCGGTTCTACCACGGAAAATCCCATGGCGGCAATGACAAGCGCTATTGTTTCGCGGTGCAGGCTGTTTGAGTTTTATGCTCTTAGTGAGGAAGACGTAAAAAACGCGATTATGCGCGCGGCAACGGACAGTGAGCGCGGCTTTGGGAATATGGATTTGACGGTGGACGAAACGGCGGTTGCGCATTGGGCGTCCGTTTCAAACGGCGATATACGCAGTGCGCTTAATGCGCTTGAGCTGGCGGTGTTATCCACCAAACCCGATAAAAAAGGTCGGGTGCATATCACGCTTGAAATTGCGGAGCAGTCCATCCAAAGGCGCGCTGTGCGCATGGACGACAACGAATATTATGATATGCTGTCAGCGTTTTGCAAATCGCTGCGCGGCAGTGACAGCGACGCGGCACTTTTTTGGTTTGCGCGCATGATTTACGCGGGAGTGGACCCGCGTGTGCCGGTGCGCAGAATGCTTGCACATGCGTCTGAGGATGTGGGGCTTGCGAACCCAAGCGTCATGAACCAGTGTGTGGCGGCCATGCAGGCACTGGAATTTAACGGTATGCCCGAAGCGCGGCTGAATATTGCGCAGGCGATTATTTATTTGTGCGAATCACCCAAAAGCAACAGCGTGCTTTTGGCGGTGGACGGTGCGGCGGAGGCGGCGCGCAACGTTAAACGCCAAGATGTGCCCGCGTATTTGCAGGACGCGAACTTTGAAAAAGCAAAGCATGAGCAAAAGGGGAGGGAGTATAAATACGCGCATGATTACCCGCGGCATTATGTAAAGCAGCAATATTTGCCCGACGAGCTTGCGGGCAGCGTGTTTTATCGTCCGTCTATGCAAGGCTACGAACAAAAAATCCATGAATACAGGAAATTCATCAAAAAAGAGGATAAAGAATAATCAAAAGCGGGCATGTATAATGCGGGATTGCCATTTTATGAAGAATGGGTATATAATAAGCAGGTACGGCTGATGGGGGAAATCGGATGTTAGAGATATTACTGAAAGCGGTAGGGCTTATTTGTATCATTGTGCTGGGGTATGTGCTTAAAAAAGTAGGCTTTTTCAAGCCGAAGGATTATGTACTTATCGCAAAAATCACCTTGAATGTTACGTTGCCCGCCGCAGTTATAACGAGCTTTTCACAATCGAATTTAGATTTTTCGTTGATATGGTTGGTGGTCATTGGCTTAGCTTGCAATTTAGTTATGGTGGGGCTCGGATATTTAACGGCGCGAAAACGCGATAATACCACAAAGGCATTTTTTATGATAAATATGTCGGGATATAATATCGGATGTTTTGCGTTGCCGTTTATCCAAAGCTTTTTGGGCGCGGGCGGTGTGGTGGCGGCGTGTATGTTTGA
>JAVXIJ010000030.1:0-12050 GCA_036648415.1 Christensenella sp. | reverse complement strand
GGCATGATGTTTGAAATCACACCTAAAAAGGAATATATGAAAGACGCGGCGCAGGTGCTTTTGTGGCGGTACAGCATGGCGGCGGTGTTTGCGGTGCTGATTTGGTTTTTTGCGCCGTTTACGGCAGAGGTGCGCCAAGTGCTGGTGATTTTGGTGTTCGGGCCGATTGCGGCAATGGCGCCCGTGTTCACCGAAAAATGTAAAGGGAACGTGGCGCTTTCAAGCATGATAAATTCTTTTGCAATTATAATAAGTACAGTTTGCATGACGATATTGCTGATGGTAATGAATAGCTGAAACCGCAAAATATCGGTGTGAAATAACGGCAGGCAAGCCAACGCCTGTTTTTTTATTGCGAAATATACCCGCGGGGAAAGGTCGGCGCGGGTGATTTAAAAAGACGCACTGAGCCTTTTTTGTGTAAGGGCTGTCAGTGCGTCCGCTTAAAGCTCATCACTATTTTATTACAATATTCACAATGCGCCCGGGTATTACAATAAACTTCACAATTTCCTTGCCCGCCCACAGCTCGGCAAATTCCTTGCGCACAAGCGCTTCGATTTCATCTTTTGTTGCGTCCGCGCCAATATCAAATTTTGCGCGCACCTTGCCATTGAGCTGCACCGCCATGTTGACGGTGGAACGCACGAGCGCGCTTTCGTCACACACAGGAAAATCTTGGTTGAATATGGAATATTCACATCCGAGCCGCTCCCACATTTCTTCGGCGAAATGCGGCGCAAAAGGCGCAAGCAAAAGGCACAGCTTTTTGGTGACAGCTTTTAAGAAAACCGCATCGGGAGTTTTCTCCATATATTTATACATGGTGTTTACAAGCTCCATAAGCCGCGCAACCGCGGTGTTAAAGGAAAACACGGGAATATCGCGCGTCACGTTTTTGATGGCATAATTAAGCCTGTAATTCACATCGAAATCGACCGTGCCCTTGCCGCCCTTTAAGGAACAAACCGTGTCTGTAAGCCGTTCAACGCGCCCCAAAAATTTGTGCACAGCGCCCACGCCGCCGTCATTCCACGGGCCGCCCTCGATATAATTAAAGCCAAACGCCAGATACATTCTAAGTGTATCAGAGCCATATTTTTTGATGAGCGCGTCAGGGGACACCACATTTCCGCGGCTTTTGCTCATTTTTTCACCGTCAGGGCCTAATATTGTGCCCTGATGCACAAGAGATGTAAATGGTTCGTCAAAGCTTATATACCCCATGTCGTGAAAAGCTTTGGTGAAAAATCGCGCGTATAAAAGGTGCATAACGGCGTGCTCCGCGCCGCCTATGTATTTATCCACAGGCAGCATTTTGTCTATAATCTGCTTGTTCCATGCTTCACTGCTGTTTTTGTTGTCGGGATAACGCATATAGTACCACGAGGAGCACACAAAGGTGTCCATGGTATCTACGTCGCGCGTTGCTTTTCCGCCGCAAATAGGGCAGCGGGTGTTCACAAAATCCTCTTTTTTAGCAAGCGGAGATGTGCCGTCCGGCGTAAAATCCACATCATACGGCAGAGTAACAGGCAAATCACTTTCGGGCACAGGAACCTCGCCGCATTTTTCGCAATACACCATAGGAATGGGCGCGCCCCAATAGCGCTGACGCGAAATCAGCCAGTCGCGCAAACGGTAGTTGGTTTTTGTGCCGCCGCGTCCCTCTTTGCCCAAATCCTCTAAAATTGCGGCAATAGCGGCTTTTGTAGCCATGCCGTCATATTTTCCGCTGTGCGTAAGCACGCCATACTCGACCATAGGCAGCTCGCATTGCTTGTTGTCTGACGGAAGTATCACTTGCTCAATGGGTAATTCGTATTTTTGCGCAAACGCAAAATCGCGGTCGTCATGCGCGGGAACGGCCATAACGCAGCCGGTGCCGTAGCTCGCAAGCACATAATCCGCCGTCCAAATCGGAACTTTGCGACCGTTCACGGGATTTATTGCGTATGCACCCGTAAACACGCCTGTTTTTTCGCGCGTGGTAGACAATCTGTCAATTTCCGATGCGCGCGCCGCATATTCTTTGTATGCTTTTACGGCAGGCAGCTGCACAGAGGTCGTGATTTCGTCAATGAGCGGGTGCTCGGGGGAAATCACAACATAGGTACACCCAAAAAGCGTGTCTGCGCGGGTGGTAAACACGGTGAAATCGCCGCCGCCCGCAATATCAAACTTCACTTCACCGCCTATTGATTTACCGATCCAGTTTTTTTGCATAAGCTTGGTTTTTTCGGGCCAATCAATGTCCTTAAGCCCATCAAGCAGCCTGTCGGCATAATCTGTGATTTTGAAAAACCATTGCGTAAGATGTTTTTTTGTGACAAGTGTGCCGCATCTTTCGCACGCACCGTCCACGACTTGCTCGTTGGCAAGCACGGTCTGACAGGACGGACACCAATTTACAGGCGCTTTTTTGCGGTATGCAAGCCCGCGCTTATATAATTGTAAAAAGCACCATTGCGTCCATTTATAATACTCGGGTAAACAGGTTATGACTTCATAATCCCAATCAAAGGACGCACCGACAGCGCGGAGCTGACGCTCCATGGTTTCGATGTTTTTGGCTGTGGAGTCATGCGGGTGTACCCCGGTTTTAATAGCATAATTTTCCGCGGGAAGCCCAAACGCATCAAAGCCCATAGGGTGAAATACGTTGTGCCCGGTCATACGCATAAACCGCGCGTATGTATCTGAAAGGCTGTAATTATACCAATGCCCTACATGCAAATTTGCACCTGAGGGATAAGAAAACATCTCGAGAACATAATGCTTGGGCTTGTCACTGTTTTTGTCAAATTTATACAGTTTTGTTTCCGCCCATTTTTCCTGCCACTTTTTTTCGTTTTTCGTAAAATCCAATTTTTTGCGCCTCCAACGGTTAGAAAATAATATACTTATATATTATCGTTTATTTGGCGCGGAAGGTCAAGAAGGGTAACGAAAAATCAGTATATACATTTTTTTGTCGGTAATTCGTAATGTTTTTGCGGGTTTTGTGCAGTGTTTTTACGGGTTTACCGTGATATTTGATGTAAAACAAAAAAAAGAGAGCGATTGCGCTCTCTTTTTTATTTTTGATATTTGTTTAGCCTCTTGGACCTGCGTCCACGATATTTTTAGCCATATTAGGATATTTTTTGGTGAAGTTATCAGCGAACATTCCCGCAAGTTTTTTGGCGGAAACATCATACGCTGCTTTATCTTCCCATGTGTCGCGCGGATTCATGATTTCCGCAGGAACGCCCTCGCAGCTTTGCGGAACATCCACATTAAACACATCGTCATGTTTATATTCAGCAGCTTCAAGCTTGCCGTTCAGCGCTGCTGTAATCATTGCGCGCGTGAACTTCAGCTTCATGCGGCTGCCCACGCCGTAAGGGCCGCCCGACCAGCCGGTGTTTACAAGATACACTTTGGTGTCGTATTTCTCAAGACGTTCACCCAACATTTCCGCATAAATTGACGGATCCATAGGCATAAACGGTGCGCCGAAGCAGGTGGAGAATGTCGGCTGTGGCTCTGTAATGCCGCGCTCTGTGCCTGCAAGCTTTGAAGTAAAGCCTGTTACAAAATGGTACATTGCAGCGTTTTTATCAAGACGGCTGATGGGAGGCAATACGCCGAACGCATCAGCTGTGAGGAAAATCATAACCTTGGGAATATCGCCCACGCCCGGAATAGCGGCGTTTGAGATAAAGTCTACCGGATAGCCGACGCGCGTGTTTTCCGTAAGGCGTCCGTCATTGAAATCAGGAGTGCGTGTTTCGGGGTCTATCACAACATTTTCCACAAGACTGCCAAAGCGGATAGCGTTGTAAATCTCAGGCTCGCCCTCAGGGTCAAGATTGATGGTTTTTGCATAGCAGCCGCCCTCAAAATTGAAAATGCCGTGGTCGGACCAGCCGTGCTCGTCGTCGCCGATAAGCTTGCGGTTAGGGTCGGCGGAAAGGGTTGTTTTGCCTGTGCCCGAAAGCCCGAAGAAGATTGCCGTTTCGCCTGTTTCAATGTCCATGTTTGCAGAGCAGTGCATGGGAAGAACGTTCTTTTCTTTAGGCATGAGATAATTCATGACAGAGAAAACGCTTTTCTTGATTTCGCCTGCGTACTGTGAGCCCGCAATTACAACAAGCTTAGCTTCATAGTCGATCATGATAGCAGCTTCACTGTGTACGCCGTCAATGTCGGGTGTGCATTTGAAACCGGGAGCGGCAAGAATTGTGAAATCTGCATCGCCATAGTCAGCAAGCTCGTCTGCGGTTGGGCGGATAAGCAGCTGGTGGATGAATAGGTTTTCACTTGCAAGCTCGTTTATAACGCGAAACTTTTTTGTGCATGCAGGGTCTGCGCCCGCAAAGCCGTCAAACACAAAAACCTCACGGTTTTGCAAATATGCCGTCAGTTTTTCTTTGATTGCGTTGAATTTTTCTCTGGTGATGGGGACGTTGATTTTGCCCCATGCAATTTCGTCGTGGATAAGGGGAGTGTCAACGACAAATTTATCCCCCGGGGAACGACCTGTGTACTTGCCTGTGGTTACAACCAAAGCACCCTTGTCGCTCAGCTGTCCTTCACCTCTGCGCAAAGCCGCTTCTACAAGCGCCGCGGGTGAAAGATTGCGATAAACTGCCGTAGGATTCAAAATCCCTAATTTTTCTACACCGTATGTTTCCATCATGTACCTCCTAAAATAGTTGTTTGAAGTATATTTTCAAGCCGTTTTAAGGCGGCTTTTTAACTTTTTGGATACAATTTGAACGTACCCCATATTATTACTATTCTATATTTACCCCTCTAATCCTTTTTGAAATCAAAAAAAATTTAATTTTTTTTATTATTTTTGAAAAATCGCTTTTGCAATATCGCAAAAATCATGCGGAGTTAGCTCTTGCGCCCTTGATTTAGGGTCGATTTTGCAGGATTCTAAAATTGATTTTGCGTCAGCGCCGACGAGCTGTTTAAGGTTATTAAATATTGTTTTGCGGCGCATGGAAAAAGCCGCGCGCACTACCTTTGTGTATTCGGCGCGGTCAACATCGCACAGCGGATGTGAAAGCTGCATATAAAGTATTGCGGAATCTACATCGGGTGCGGGATAAAAACAGTTGCGCGATACGGTAAAAAGCGTTTTAGGCTGTGTGTAATATAGGCAGGACGCGGTAAGCGAGCTGTAGTTTGTATTGCCGGGCGGGGAGCAAAGCCGCTCTGCGACCTCTTTTTGCACCATTACGGTGACGGATAAAACAGGGGCGTCGCTTTCGAGCACCTTCATTAAAATCTTGCCGGTGATGTAATATGGGAGATTCCCGCATACATGAAAAGGCTTGCCGCCAAAATGTGTGCGGCAGATTTCGGCAATATCACACTGCAAAATATCGCCCTCTATAATAGTAAGGTTTTTACAATCCGCGAGTGTTTGCTCGTGCAAGCGCAGCAGTCCGCGGTCTATTTCCACAGATACCGTTTTTTTGGCGCGAGTGCAAAGCGCGCGGGTGAGCGCGCCTAAGCCCGTGCCGATTTCGAGCACACAGTCCGCATCTGTAAGAGCTGCGGCATCCGCAATTTTTTGTATGACGTTTTCGTCACATAAGAAATTTTGCCCGAATTTCTTCAAAGGCGACATATCGTTTTCTTGGAGCAGCTGCGCGATTTCGCGCGGGGATGTTATGTTCATTGAGTACCTTTCGTGGTAATAGAGCGGCTTTGTGAAAAGGGATAAATATAATTTTACTGCATATATAAAAATCGGCGGGAACCCCGCCGATTCAGGCTGTCGATAAAGCCGCAACCGTCATTTTGCCTAACGGTAAAATGACTTACTGTGTCAGCTTCACTTGCAAAAACGTGGCTCAGTTTATAATATAAACTGTCATGGTTTTACGTCCCCACGCGTTGCACGTGTCTTCGTTTGCTTGGTCACCCATATAAATATCTATTACATTGCCGCCCATACCGCCGCGGTCTTCCACCACACCTTCACCGTAACCCTCGATGTATACGCGAGTGCCGAATGGCAAAGAATTGCAGGCGAGCGTGCCCCATTGCGGATATGTACCCATGGAGGTTTTGCTGCCGCTGTTGCAGTTTGAACAGTATGCAGTTACCTGCATTTTTATAGCTTTTCTGCCGTTGAGGTCGGTTTCCGCTTGGTTGCTGCTGTCGGAAGAACTGCTTCCTTTTTTAGGCGGTGTCTTTTTGGGCGGTGTCTTTTTAGGCGGTGTCTTTTTAGGTGTTTCTTTTTTGGGTTCGGGTTTTACATATGTGCCGATTGCCATTACTTGATCCACAGGCTTTTGTATAACATCCTCGGAAATGGAATCCTGCGAGATAAGCACGCCGTTTTTGAAAAGCTGCGTATATGTAATTTGCAGCACGCCCTCTTGCCCCTCTTGAACAACCTTGTGTTCACCCTTGGGAAGAGTCGCGTCTTGCTTGGTGGTGTTTTCAAAAGGAATAGGACGCGTTTCCTTGCTTTCTGCGGTGGTGACTACAATGTGGTCTATAACCATGCCCGAACGCACGATAGTGTCGGGGGACGGATATACCTCGTCATTTTCCGCAGGGACAATTCCCGCCTGGGCAAGAACATCCGCTACCGTGTGGCCCGCCACAATGCTGACATCCGTTGTTTGCGTGTTGCTGCGGACGGTAAGGGGCACTGCACGATAAATTGTGATGACTTGTCCTTCATATATAGGTACATCTTTTTCTGTGGAAAGTATATCTGCGTCATCTATGACAACGCCGTTTTCGTTTAAAAATTCGCCCACTGTTTGAGTCAGCGTTTCACATTGCATTTCTCGGCCGTTATCAATAAGCGTGATGGCTGTGCCCGGTTTGGCGAGCGTTGTTTGCACTGTGATAAGTGAAACCGCTATTACTGCCGCACAAATCAGCCCGGTGGTACGCAGCAGATGATCATGAAAGAAGCCGCCGCTTTTTGGGCGGTTCGCGGACCGCAGCACTTTGCCGCCGCCTTGCGCATGGGCGCGTTTGCCCGAATTGCGCGCGCTGTCGCTGCCTGTGGTGTTGACGGCGGAGGGCGCAGCGGGCTTCTCTGTGCGCGATGATAAATCAGAAGCTTTGGCACGCGTCACATGGAAAAAACTGAGCGAGCCAAAAAATTCCCGCAGCTTGTTTTTTTTGCGCGCTTGCCCGTTTTTTGCGCGTGTGGGACGCAGCAAATCGTCGTCGGTTGTGCGCCTTGACCCACCGGTATAGAGTATTCCTTTATATTTTGTATCGGGATGTAAATCGAGGTCTATATCCCTTTTTCGCTTTGGTTTTGACATAAAATTCCTCCGTGCATACCGCGATATAGACAATGCGCCTATATTACGATATGTATAGGTAATTATATCTAAAAACAAGCAAAAAGTCAATTGCGCAAGAAATGCGATATGCTGTGTAAAAGCCGACCGTACCGATGTTAGATGTGGTTTGGAATAAAAGAGGGGCGGTATTTTGCAATTTGTGCAAAATAATAGTATAATTTGTGGATAAATATAAAAGAAATGTGTGCGCCGCAGAAGCATTTGCGAGGGGCGGGCGATATTGTATCTAAAGGATAAAAAGGGCAATAAATGAAAAAGAAGCTTTTGATTTATATAATTACCGTAATATTTATAATTACAGCTTGCGGTGCAATGTTTTGCGGTTGTTCGTCATGGCAGGAAAGCGCGCAGAGCGTGGGCAGCGCGTTTGTAGGCAAGCTTGTTGCGCGGGATTATGCGGGCGCGTTTGATTATGTATATGTGCTGACCTCTGATGTTAAAACCAAAGAAGAATTTGCGGCGCGGTTTACAAATATTTATGATGCGCTTGAGATTTCCGATGTCAAAATGGTGTCGCGCGATGTTGCGCAGATAACGGATACGGAATACAAATTAAATTATACACTTGCGCTTACCAGTAAAATTTTAGGCGTGTTGACTTATGATTATGAAGCGGAAATTGTGTCGGGGCCGCAAGGATACACGGTGCTTTATACGCCGAGCCTTATTTTGCCGCAGCTTGCAGAGGGGGATAAGGTGCGCTCGATTTCGCAAACGGGGGCGCGGGGAGAGATTTTTTCGGCGGACGGTGAATTGCTCGCGAAAAATGATTATGCGCAAAGTATTTATATTGATTTGGAAAAACAACCCGATATTGAAGCGGTAAAAGTTTTTATGACGCAAAATTATGGGGTAGACGCCGATAAGATACAAAAGAAATATGATAATGCGGTAAACAAAAAATATCCGTTGGAGGTGCTTTTGGCTTTGCCGCAGGGAACGTTGAGCGATGAACAAAAAACCGCAATCAGCGGTGTTGCGGGGCTGGGAGTGGATGAGGAACGGCTTTCGCCCGTGCGATATTATCCTTTAAAGGATGACGCGGCGCACATAATCGGTTATATGGGGTCGCCCGAAAAGGAACAAATAAATGAAGAGGCGGGTATAACGGAAAATTCTGTTGTCGGTAAAACGGGGCTGGAGGCGCAGCTTGAGGAAAGCTTGCGCGGTACAAACGGAAGAAGCATATATATTGAAGATGAAAAGGGAAATGTCAAAGAAACGCTGTTTGAAGACAAAAAAACCGACGGGCAAAATGTGCAGCTGACTGTGCAGTCGCGAATGCAGGAGCGCGCATATACGCTTATGGCGGCTAATTTAAAGGACGGGCAAAGCGGCGCGGCGATTGTGATGGATTATGCGACGGGCAAGGTGGAGGCGATGGTTTCTTACCCATCCTTTGACAATAATTTATTTAATTTTCCGCTTACAACAGCGACATGGAATTATTATAATGATGACACCGACCACCCGCTTGTAAACCGCGCGACGCAGTCTACATATATGCCGGGGTCGGCATTTAAGCCGTTTTCGTCGTTGCCCGCGATTGAGGGCGGGCTGTTGGACGCTTCAAGCGTGCCTGCGATTGAAAAGAAAAAGCCTAAGAGTGAGGGAAACCCAAGCAATTCGTATAGCTGGACGCCCGACATGGCGGGGTGGCATTACGGCGAAATAAAATCTAAGACTGTGGCGGATGCGCCGTATAATTATGAAATGGCGATGAAGTCGTCGGATAATATTTTCTTTGCGTATTATGCGCTGGCGGCGGGGATCGAGCCGTTTAAAGCGTACATGGAAAAAATAGGAATAGGTGAAGCGCCGAGCTTTGAGCTGCCTATTACGCCCTCAAGCATGATGAGCGAAAAAACAGAGATGAACCTTGACTGGCTGGCACGCACGGGGTATGGCACGGGAGAGCTTACAATAAGCCCGATACAGCTTGCGAGCATGTATACGGCGCTGGAAAACGGCGGAAATATGCTTAATCCATCCATTGTTAAGCGTACGTTTACGGTGGAGGGTGAGGACGAAACGGAAACCACCGTAGATGAGCCCGGCACTACCGTTTTTCGTGAAGCGACGATGAGTGAAAAGGCTATAGAAATCGAAAAACCTGCGCTTAGGCGGGTTATGATAGACGGCACGGGGTATAATGCGCTGCTGGGGAATAAATTTAATATTTACGGCAAAACAGGTACGGCGCAGGTGGGCGAAAATCAATCGCGCGAGGTAAATTGGGTTATTGCGTTGAATGAAGATGACGGTAAGCTTTATTTGGTGGCGGTGGAAACGAACGCGGGCGAGGGCACTGTGCCAAAGCTTGGGATTTTGCGCGGCATGGTTGATGAAGAAAGCTATAATGAAGCGCTTACCACCGTGGATAGGAATACACAAGCAAAAGCGGAAGCGGGGAATGAAGGCTGAATATTGATATATATGGTATAAAAAAACGGACGCACCCGCGGGTACGTCCGTTTTGCATGAGCAGTATTGCAAGCTATATCATTCCCGAAATGCCGTTCAAAAGGAAATTTGATTGATAGAAAAATTCCGACATGGAAGAATTGGCGATAAGCGGGGATATGAAATCTGTGGGCAGTGAAATCATAATCACGGGAAGCATTATGAACAGCGCGAACATTCCTAAAATACCGCGTAAAACACCCACGGCACCGCCGGCGACAGAATCGAATTTGCGCAGTACGGGCAACGGATTTGCGTAATTGACCGCATTTATGAGCAGCGAAATCACTATACGCGCAATCAGATAAATTATTAAAAACGAGAAGATATTGACCACGATGTTGGTGGTGGTATATCCGAAATATTCTGATACGGTATGATAGCCCTGCGGCTCGAACACTTGGTTTGTCATGTTTTGCGTAATAAGCTTGTCGAACGGAAAGGGCACATTGGCGTTTTGCACGATGCTGTCTATTTGAATCGGGGAAAGCGTGGTTACGGCGAGGTTGCCGTTAGCCTGAAGCAAATCTACACCGTTGGTAAACTGTAATAAAAATTTATAAAATGAGCCTTTGGCAACAGCCTGCGACATCAGCGGAGAAAACAAGAAGCCGACGACCCACGAAATTACCATGCCTATTGTATTGGCAACGGAAATAAGAAATCCTTTGTGGAAGCCTTGCAATATATATATTGCTATAAAAAATATTATAATCAAGTTAAGATTGATGAAATTCACATGCGTTCTCCTTGCTGTGTTATATTAGAAACAAATAGTTTTCAGCTAAGCGGCATTAAATAGCTTTTGCCCTCTTTATCCCATGCTACGGCGAGCGTGTCGGAAAGCTGTTTTGCACTTTTTAAAGTATAATCCAATTTTGTGGTTTTCTCAAGCTCGCCTGTTAATTTGTAGCTTATTACGGAGTCCTTGGTATAGGCGTAAAATTTGTTTTGCGTGATAGCCACGTTAATTGTGTTTGCGGGCAAAAACAACGCGATTTCCGATAGGTCGGTGCTGAAAAGCTTGGCGTTTTCAATGCCGACGGAGGCTTGACGCGGGATATATGCGGCATGAAAATTCACCCCTTGGACGCTTGCGGCGCCGGGGATGCGCCCGTAAATAAGCGCTTCGTTTTGTTTTTCGCCGAAATAGTTGTAGGAAATAAGGTTGTTGGTGCCTGAGGCAAAAATTGTGTCGGCGGTTACGTATACGCGCTCAACGATTTGTGTGTTGTTTTCAATGCTGCCTATGGGCGAGCCGTCTGATTTATAGGTGGTGATGTATGAAATGGGGGCGACGCTTGAAGTGTCAAGGGAAAGCGCCCACAGCATATCGCTGTCGCCGGTGAAGCCAAAATCAATGACCTGCCGCGTTTTATAATCTATTTGCCCTGTTTGCTCACCTTTGGTGTTGAAAAGCGTGAGGTTATACAGTGTATTGCCTGTTTCATCGGCGGCGGCGCAAAGAACGGCGGCGGTTTCGTGCCCGCAGCGCACATTGAGCGCTTCGGAGGGTACGGAAATCGAAAAGAGCTGTTCTTTTTCATAGGAAAGCGCCTGCACATTTGCCTGTGCGTATGTGCAAATCATGTATGGAGATGCCGTAAATTTTGTGTCGGCAGTATCTAATTTTAAGCTCCATACGGGGTTAGATTTTGTATCGCGCAAGAGGAGCGAGCCGTCCTCTGTGTACAGTATGCCGTTTTCGTTTGCCTGTACAGTTTCGGGCAATATGGTTTCCGTTTCGCGTAAAAGAGGCTTGAATATTTGGAAGTCCGTGAGTGAGCCAATTAAAAAAAACACACCGACAAGTGCCGCTATGATAACAACAATGAGTATTATGAGATTTGTTAATCTGCGCCGTTTTTTGCGGCGGGTTGGTTTTAGGTACATATAGTTTCCTCGTAAATACTGTTATATGGTTTATTTTAATTTATTGTACCATAAAACAGTGCGGGAATGTGATATAATATTTGTGTATTTAAAAAGAATTCACAAAGAGCGGTGCAGGCAAAGGCGGAATGAAGGGTGAGGGCGGCGGTGCGGTGTGTGCGGGTGTTTAACGTGTGTTTTGTACAGAGGACGATTGTTATGGGCGCGCAGAGGATAAAAGGGCGCGGGCAGATGTGGTTGTGCGGACAGCGGGAGCGGCAGCGGTAAGGCAAGGTTAGGCGGGCGGATGGTTGTGCGGACAGCGTGAGCGTGAGCGGAGTAATTTTTTTTAATGTGTGTTTTGTAGTGATACTG
>JAVXIJ010000029.1:0-14423 GCA_036648415.1 Christensenella sp. | reverse complement strand
TTATGATGGATTTAGTTGTGTGCTATTGATTGACACATTATAGCAAAAGTAATATAATGATAACAAACAATAATAAACAACGGCAAATAAAAACATTGTTGTGAAACACATCAGAATTTGCAGGAGGATATATGAAACAGTATATTATTTCGCTGGACATTGGTACGCAGGGAACAAAGTGTATTTTATTTGATACAGATATGAATATGGCGGCGGACGCATTTGAGGTTTCCGTGCTTATAAGCCCTAAGACGGGCGTAGTTTGGCAGGAAGCTGACGCAATATACGGGTCGTGCGTAAGAACTATAAAAGAAGTTATGGAGAAGTCGGGGGCGAAAGCGGCCGATGTATGCGCTATAGGTATTGACGGCCAATCTGCGGGAATTATGGGAATAGACGCAGAGGGTGAAGCATCCACATATTATGATTCGTGGTTGGATATGCGTTGCGGGAAATATATGCACGAAATGCAGGAAAAAGCGGGGAAGCGTATTATTGAAATATGCGGCGGGCCGGCATCATATACACATGGGCCTAAAATATTGTGGTGGAAGAATGAACAGCCGGAGGCATATGCAAAAACGGCTAAGTTTGTGCTCCCAAGCGGATATGTGGTTAATAAAATGTGCGGGCTTAAAGGTGCGGAGGCAACATTTACACATACGTGTGTTCATTTTTCTAATTTTGGTGACAACGTTAAAAAAGAATGGTCGGACGAGTTGCTTGATTTATTTGGAGTTGCAAAGGATAAAATGGCGCGTATTGCATCTTCTTTTGATGTTGCAGGCAAAACATCTGCCGCGTTTGCAAGACTTTGCGGTTTGACGGAAGGCATTCCTGTCGTTGTCGGTGCGGGGGATACAGCCGCAGGTGCATTTGGTTCAGGCATGATTCATGCGGGAATGCTTATGGATACGGCAGGTACGGCATCAGTGCTGTGCTGTGCGTCAAATGAATATCATCCTGATGTTGAATGTGAAACGTTGGTGCAGATGCCGTCACCGGTGGAGGGGCTGTGGCATCCGCTTGCATATATAAACGGCGGAGGATTGTGTGTGCGTTGGTTCCGTGACGAATTTACAGGTAAACCGTCGGCTTCATATGATACTTTAATGAAAGAGGCAAATGATATACCGGCAGGAAGTGAAGGGATTTTGTTTGTGCCGCATTTCGGAGGACGCGTTTTGCCTAATAATCCATATGTAAAGGGAAGCTTTATAGGGCTTGATTGGAAGCATGGCAGAGGGCATATGTATCGTGCGATAATGGAAGGAATTGCTTATGAATACGCATACTATTTCAGTATTCTGAAAAAAGAGCATTCGAGCACTAAATTTGAGAAGTTATATACCACCGGCGGAGGTTCAAAGAGCGCACTGATGAACCGCGTAAAAGCCGATGTGTTGGGTATTCCGGTAGTAGCATATGAACAGGGTGAAACAGCTCTTACAGGCAGTGCAATTATTGCGGGGTGCGGTGCAGGTGTGTTCAGCGATTACAAAGAGCCTATGAAAAATCTCGGGAATGAAGGGGATGTCTTTGAGCCGAATATGGAAAACCATGAAAAGTATAAAAAATATGCAGAGCAGTATTTGAATTTGATTGATGCGCTTGTGCCGATTTATAAAAGTGACGTATACGATATAGAAGGGTAAGATGAGGAGGGGATTATTTTGAGCAAAGTAAGTGATGGAAATATGTTTGCGGAGGAACGCAAGCACATGATTGTTGATTTGGTAAATAAAGATATTAAAACAACAGTAAACAGTTTGTGCGAAAAGTTTTCTGTTTCACCTGCAACAATTCGCAATGATTTGCGCGAGCTGGAGGATGCGGGGTTGTTGAAGCGTACGCATGGCGGAGCAATCAGTAATATTAAGGCGAATTATGAGCCGAACGCTTACCAAAAGGAAGTGGAGAACGTTGTAGAGAAAAAAGCAATTGCAAAATCAGCGATACAATATATTCATGAGGGTGACACCATAGCGATTGATACAGGTACAACGACGTTTGAGCTTGCTAAGCTTTTGGTGACGTATGAAGACCTGACTGTTGTTACGAACGATTTGCAGATTGCTGCATTTTTGGAGAGAAACGGAAAGGCAAACATTATTATAGCGGGAGGAGCGGTGCGCCGCAATTTTCACTGTACAGCAGGTCAAAAAGCGATTGATACACTTCAAGATTTGAATGTAGATAAAACATTTGTTGCGGCAAACGGTGTGAGCGTAAAACGCGGTGTTTCTACACCGAATATTGATACCGCCCATGTAAAGGAAAAACTTGTATCGCTTGGTGATAAAGTTATATTGCTTGCAGACAGTACAAAATTTAACACCACGACATTTGTTAAGTTTGCTGACCTTTCAGATATTGATTTGATTATTACAGACAGTAAGGTCAATGAGGAATATGCGGAGGCCTTAGAACAGGCAGATGTGCATGTGGAAAAAGCAAAAGTAAATCAAAACGCGAACATTTGATGAAAAACAAAAATAAATGATAATAAACTATTGCGAAACGATAATATATTCAGTATAATAGTGGTAGGAAAGAGTTTTATATGTACATTTGATTTTAAGTGTTTCCAAGGAGGAAAGATATGAAGAATGGCAGAATTGGAATTTGCCTTATAGGTGCGGGACGCGCGGGCATGATTCACGCAAATAATTTTAAGAATAAGGTGAATGGTGCGTATATGGCGGCGGTCGTGGATGTGGTAGAGGATGCGGCGCGCGCGGCGGCAGAAGAACTTGGTTGCAAAAAATATTATACTGATTATAATGATGCTTTAACGAATGATGAGATTGATGCGGTAGTAGTGGTTTCACCTACAAATTTGCATAAACAAATTGTGATTGATTGTGCTAATGCGGGCAAGCATATTTTCTGCGAAAAGCCAATGGCAATGGATTCACAGGAATGTGAAGAAATGGAAGCAGCTGCGAATAAAAATAATGTAAAGCTGCAAATTGGATTTATGCGCCGTCACGATGAAAGCTTTAATCAAGCAAAGGAAATTATTGATTCGGGAGCTATAGGGGATGTGGTGCTTATTCGTTCTAACACAAGAGGACCGAGCAAGCCGCGCCCATGGATGTTTGATATTAAAAAAAGTAACGGCGTGCTGGCAGAGCTTAACAGCCATGATATTGACTGCGTAAGATGGCTTGCGGGAAGTGAGATTAAATCTGTGTATGCCATTGCGGATAATTTCAGAAACAAGGAAATTGCAGGCGAATATCCTGATTATTATGACAGTGTTGTTATGACAGGTGTATTTGAAAACGGAGTGCAGTATTCCATTGACGGTGCGGCATTTGTGCAGTATGGCTATGACGCAAAGGTTGAAGTGGTGGGCACGAAGGGCGTGATTCATATCGGCAAAGAGAATGGCGGAAACTATACTGTTGCCACTGTGGAAAATGGTATTTCTACACCGTATATCAATAGCTGGATGACGCTTTTTAAGGATGCATACCTTAAAGAGGACATTGGATTCGCAGAATGTATTTTAAATGACACGGAGCCTAAGGTAACAGGGCATGACGGTAAAATGGCAGTTAAAATTGTCGAGGTAGGTAATCAATCAATTACCGAAAAACGCATTATTGAGCTTTAAAGGAGAGAGAATATGTTAGCATTAAGATTATATGGACCGAACGATATTCGTTTGGACGAGATACCGATTCCTGTTATAAATGATGATGAAATCCTTGTAAAGGTGGATGCTGCCGCAGTATGCGGAACAGATGTAAGGATGTGGCAAAACGGATATGACGGTGTGGACGCACAGCATCCGCGCGTGTTAGGCCATGAATTCGGCAGCACAATTGTTGAAGTCGGTAAAAATGTGAAGTTTTATCAAAAAGATATGAAGGTTGCGCTTGCGCCTAATATCGGATGTGGAATATGCGACCGTTGTGTGGCGGGAAGTCCGCATTTGTGTGATGATTACAGAGCATTTGGTATCAATATGGATGGAGCGTTTGCAGAATATGTGAAGGTTCCTAAAGAAGCGATACTTTATGGGAATTTGATGGTTATGCCTGAGGGTGTAAGCGCGGAGGAAGCTGCGGTAAATGAACCTCTTTCATGTGCGTATAACGGCTCGTTAAAGTGCAATATCAGACCGGGAGAATATGTGTTGGTAGTGGGCGCAGGACCGATTGGCGTAATGCACGCGATGCTTGCTAAAATGGCAGGAGCTGCAAAGGTGATGATGAATGATTTATCTGCGGAACGTCTTGCAGATTGCGAAAAGCTTATGCCGGGGATTGTAACATACAGCGGTAACGATTTGCCGAGCTTTGTAAAAGAGCAAACACGCGGGCGTGGGCTGGATGTTGCGATTACGGCTTGCCCTGTGCCGCAGGTGCAGGCGGCTATGCTCCCGCTCATGAACTATGGCGGGCGTGTGAATTTCTTTGGCGGCGTACCTGCATCAAAACAGCCGGTGCCGATCGATACTAATTTTGTGCACTATAAGGAATTGATTCTTACGGGTTCTACACGTGCAAGTATTGCGCAGTTCAGACAAACTTTGGATTTTGTATCGGAGGGGCTGTTGGACATTAAAAAAATAATTACGGGGCATTATGATATTAAAGACATTTTAACTGCATTTGATAATGCAAAAGCAGCTAAGGGCCTAAAAAATGTAATTACTTTTAAGTAAAAGGAAGACTGAATGAAAGATTTTATAAGAACTGTGACCGGTGATATTGCTCCGCAGGAGCTTGGTTATTGTCAATGTCATGAGCATATTTTTCTTGAAATGGATAAATCATTTGAGGTAAGTCCGGTGCTGTTTATGGATGATTACAAAAAATCCGTGGCTGAGCTAAAGGAATATCAGACTGCCGGAGGCAGAGCAATTGTCGATGCACAGCCTGTTGCATGCGGAAGAATGGCGGAGCTGCTCGAAAAAGCGTCGACGGAAAGCGGAGTGCATATTGTTGCTTCCACAGGGTTTCATAAAACAGCATTTTATTATGATGACAGCTATGTTTTCAAGTATAATGCGGATGAGATAACAAAGCTTTATATTGAAGAGCTTGAAGTGGGAATGTATGCATCTAAGCAGGCGGGCGAGAAAATATTGTCATGCAAGGCAGGACAGATTAAGACTGCGATAGACAGAAACGGAATACATGCGAATGCAACGTATGAGAAGCTGTTTAATGCTGCTGCAGATGCGGCTCAATGCACAGGTGCGCCCGTGATGGTTCATATTGAGCAGAATGCGGATGCGTTGCAGGTGGTGGATTTTTTTGCAAAGCACGGAGTTGCTGCAAACAGGCTTATTTTGTGCCATATAGACCGTGCTCGGTATGATTTTGCTTATCATAAGGAATGCGCGCAGACGGGTGCATTTATGGAATATGACACAATCAACAGACCGAAATATCATGATGATGTGAGAGAAGCCGAGCTGATAGAGTTTATGCTTGGTGAGGGATATGCGGCACAGCTGCTTTTGGGCTTAGATACTACTAATGTACGCCTAAGAAGCTATGGTGCAAAGGATATGGGGCTGGATTACATTTTAAAAGCGTTTATTCCGTTTTTGGAAAAGCGCGGAATAGACAGCAATATAATGTTAGATATGCTCGTTTTAAATCCACAAAGAGCATTAAAATATATTATCAATAATTAGAAGGAGTGTGCAAAATGTTTGATTTTGAACCTGCAACGCAGCCAACAATGTACTTTATCGGAGTGACTACAGGAAAGTCTTCGATTATGAAAGTTTTTCCGGAGTGGGCAAAGGCGCTTGGGCTTAAAGATACGGTTATGAAAGGGATTGATATTGCAATCCATGAAGAACCCGAGGTGTACAGAAAGGTTGTTGAATTTATTAAAAAGGACCCGCTTTCGCGAGGAGCACTCGTCACAACCCACAAATTAGATTTATATAAAGCAACAAAAGATATGTTTGAGTATCTTGATCCATATGCTCAAAAGTTTTGTGAGCTTTCATCAATTTCTAAGAGAGGTGATAAGCTTTGCGGTCACGCAAAAGACCCGATTTCGAGCGGATTTGCGTTAGAAGAATTTGTTCCTGAAAATTATTGGAAAGAGCATCCTAAAGCCGGAGTGTTTATTATGGGCGCAGGCGGAAGTGCGATTTCGATGTGTTCTTATTTTATGAGACCGGAATTTGCAGGAAACTATCCGTCGGAAATCGTTATTGGGAATCGTTCAAAACCGCGGCTTGATGAAATTGAAGCTGTGAATAAGACGCTGAACCCCGGAAGTGTGAAATGTTCTTATTATCTCACACCTGAACCGGGTCAAAATGATAAGGTAATGGAAGCAATGGGCGAGGGCTCGCTTATAATCAATGCGACAGGTCTTGGAAAAGACAGACCCGGCAGCCCGCTTACAGATGCTGCACAATTTCCGCAGAACGGGCTTGTGTGGGAAATCAATTATCGCGGGGATTTACTGTTTATGTATCAGGCTGAAGCGCAGGCAAAGGCTAAGAATTTGCACGTTGAGGATGGCTGGAGATATTTCATCTATGGCTGGACACAAGTTATTGCAGAAGTGTTTGACGTAAAAATCGAGGGAGCTGTTTTAGAAAACCTTGATAAAATTGCGGCAGGCTTTAACGGAAAATAAAAATAAATTCCGCCGTCTTTTTAAGGCGGCGGATACATTGATTTTAGGAGGATTATAAGATGAGTAATGCAGGGAAATTTGATTGGTTGCGCGGGTTTGTATGTGATTATGATTTAAAAGACGGTCTTTCAAAAAAAGCAGAGAGCACAAAGCGTTATCTTTCGCAAATGAAAGGAATGTTTGCCGATGATGCGGCGTTTGATAAAATGCTTGCGCAGGGTGATGATCCGTTGGTATATGAATTTTACGAAATGGGTGCTCCTGAAGATGCAGGAGATTTGGCATTCGGAACGAGCATCACATATCCAGGGAAAGTCGGGAATGAATATTTCATGACAAAAGGACATTTTCACACTATTCTTGAAACGGGTGAGGTTTATTATTGCCTTAGCGGACATGGATATATGCTGCTCGAAAGCCCTGAGGGAGATTGGTCTTTGCAGGAGCTTACAGCGGGCGAGGCTGTGTATGTGCCCAAGCGTTATGCGCACAGAAGTATTAACATTGGCAGTACGCCGCTTGTAACATTTTTCGTATTCCGCGGGGATGCGGGGCATGATTACGGCACGATTGAAACAAAGGGCTACAGAAATCTTGTTGTGGAAAAAGACGGTAAAGCAGTGTCAGAACCAAATCCTAAGTGGGGTAAATAAGAATGAAGATTCTTGTAACTCCAACATCGTTTTTAAAAGCTGAAAACGCGGCTTCCAAGGCTAAGCTTGAGGCATTTGCAGACGAGGTAGTTTATAATGATTTAGGACGTCCGTTACAGGCGGAAGAAATCCTTGCGCGGCTGGACGGCGTGGATGGATACGTGGCGGGACTTGACTATATCACGGCAGAAGTGATAGAAAAAGCACCGGCATCTCTTAAGGTGATTTCGCGTTATGGTGCGGGTGTTGACCGTGTTGACATGGAAGCGGCCGTTAAAAAAGGTATCAAGGTAACAAACACCCCGGGGACAAATTCTGTGGCGGTGTGTGAGCTTGCATTTGCGCTTATGCTGTGCGCCGCAAGGAATGTGCCAAAGCTGCATGAAGCTGTGGAAGAAGGCGAATGGCCACGCAGCCAAGGCATAGAGCTTCGCGGAAAAACATTGGGAATAGTCGGAATGGGCGCGATCGGCAAGAATCTTGCAACGCGCGCAAAAGCGTTTGGTATGAATGTAAACGCATTTGACCCTTATTTTGATGAAGCTTTTGCAAAAGAGAACGGCATAGGCAAAATGGAGCTCGAGGATGTTTTGGTGACATCGGACTTTATTTCGTTGCACGTACCGCTTAACGCTTCTACGCGTCACATGATTGATGCGGATAAAATTGCACAGATGAAAGACGGTGCAGTTGTTATCAATACGGCGCGCGGGGGCATTATTGATGAACAGGCAGCGGCAGAGGCCGTGAAGAGCGGAAAGCTCGGCGGGCTGGGGCTTGATGCGTTTGAGCAGGAGCCGCTTATCGATTCTCCGCTTAAAGGTCTTAATAATGTGATTTTTACGCCTCATACAGGGGCGCATACCGCAGAAGCGGTGGGCGGAATGGGAACTATGGCGGTGGATAATTTGATTGCGGTTTTGAAGGGCGAAGAATGCTCTCATATTTTGAATAAGTAGGTGAAAGTTATGCAGAAATCAGAAGTTTTAAAAAGATTAGAAGAATGCGGTGTTATTGCGGTTGTACGCGGAAATAATGAAGAAGATGTTATGAAAATTATTGATGCGTGCATTGCCGGCGGTATTGTCGGTATTGAGGTTACATTTACGGTTCCGGGTGCAGTTGATATTATTAAAGCACTTGCAAAACGCTATGACCCTAAAGATGTGCTTATCGGGGCAGGCACGGTGCTTGACCCTGAAACGGCAAGAGCGGCGATACTTGCGGGCGCGCAGTTTGTGGTTGCGCCTTGCCTTAACGTAGATACTGTGAAGCTGTGCTTGCGTTATCAGATTGCTTGTATGCCGGGTGCAATGACGATTAAAGAAACAGTAGACTGCATGGAAGCGGGCGCGGATATTGTGAAGCTGTTCCCGGGGAGCTTGGGCGGTCCGTCTATGATTAAAAATATCAAAGGACCTTTGCCGCAGGTTAAAATTATGCCCACAGGCGGCGTAAATGCTAAAAATGCGGGAGAGTGGATTGCAGCAGGTGCGGTTGCAGTCGGCGCGGGCGGAGATCTTACCGCCGGTGCTAAAACGGGCGACTATGCATCCATTACGGCAGTGGGTAAAGAAATGATTGCAGCTGTAAAAGCGGCACGCAAGTAAAAAAATATTCAGTAATGTAAAGACTGCGGTGACAATATGTGTCGCAGTCTTTGCTGTATTAAGATTTGGCTATATCGATGATTTTTTAAAACTAATTTTCACATATTTCATTGACTTAAAATGCGTTTTAGTATATTATAAACATAAACAAACACAAAACAACTTAAAACAACATTTTCAAATAATCGTTTGATTAGAAAATTTGCTTGAAGGAATGGGAGGAAAAAAATGGCAAGAATGATGAAAGCACAGGTTGTGGAATCTCCGAATAATATGGCGCTAAAGGAAGTTCCGGTACCTATTATCAGCGATGATGAAGTGCTCATTAAAGTGAAGTATTGCGGAATTTGCGGCTCGGATTGGAGCATTTTTACAGGTAAATATGCAGCAGATCAGCTGCCGCTTATTACAGGGCATGAAATTTTCGGCGTGATTGATGAAGTGGGCGCTAATGCAAAGGACATTAAAAAAGGGGATCGTGTGGCGGTAGATATTTGCCTTACATGCGGAACTTGTTATTGCTGTCGTCGTGGGGACGGTTTGCTGTGCGAATCCTTTACACAGCTTGGAATTCATACGGACGGCGGATTTGCCGAGTATGTTAAAGCACCATGGAAGAATATTTATCATATTCCAAATGATATGGATGATTATACGGCAACCTTTGTAGAGCCGCTTACGGCGACCTTGCAGGCAAGCAAAAAAATGGATGCGAAAATTGCTTCATCATGTGTGGTTATTGGCTGCGGGCTTGGTGTCGTGCACGCGTTATTGGCGAAGCTAAGAGGTTGCGCACCTGTTATTTTAGTGGGTGACAGTGAGCTGCGGCTTGATATGGCAAAAAAAATGGGAATAGATTATACGATTAACATTAAGGAAATAAAGGACCCGGTAGCGGAGGTAAAGCGGCTTACAGGCGGTGTGGGCGCTGATTATGCGATTGAAGCGGTCGGACATCACAGCACCTATGAACAGGCGTTTGCAATGCTGAGGCGCGGTGGAAAGCTGGAGGCGTTCGGTGTATGTGCAACGGATGATATGATGCAGCTTGCACCATATGATTTTGTGTTGGGGGAAAAGAAAGTCAGCGGCTCGTGCGCGGGCATAGGTAATGATTGGGGCGATGCAATAAAGCTCCTTGAGTATAAGCGCATTGATCCTAAGCCGCTCATTTCCATGGTGGTTCCGCTTGAGGAATTAGAGGATGCGCTAAAAGAGCTGCGCACAAATCCAAATTTGTTTAAGGTTTTGGTATCTCCTGAGATTAAAGAACGCATTGTATTTTAAATGTAACTGATTTTTCACAAAAAGCCACCTTAATGTACCAACATCCTTAAGTTAGTTTTTAGATCTAACTTTGGGTGGGCGGTACATATGGGTGTTTTTTTGTTTTTCAAGCGGTTGTATCAGCAGGGAACAGCTATTATGCGCATTGGTATGTTAAGGTTTTGGAGAGATGTTTTTTGCGCCGCAATTGCACTATGTTAAAAGCAATTAAGTCAGATGATTTTTTGCGGAAATTCATTGATTTATTTTCGTTTTATGTTACAATAAATGTATATCAGTGTTGGATATTATTTTTTATTGTGGTTTTATTATTAGATTCTGTTGTTTAATCACAAAATATAATTTATTATTATTGTATTGTTAAAACAGGTAAAAAGTATGTATGAAATTTTTTTACTCAAGAAAAATAGGAGGTAAATTGTTATGGTGAAAGCACGTTTGGTGCCGCTTTATTTTGATGCGGCAAACGAAAGGGAAAGAGGAGAATTCAGTGAGCAGCTCGGACGTTTGAAAGAGATGTATGGTGATGTTGCTGAATTTTTAGAGCCTGTTTGTGTGGGTGATGCGCTTCCCGATGCGGATGCGATTGTATTTCCGCAGCTTATCGGCGCGGCATTTAAAGAAAAAGAGAATTTGAAAAAATATAATATGCCGATGATTGTTTTGACATCAAAATTCGGCACTGTGGAAATGTGGGATTGGGAGATTGTAACATTTCTGCGCGGCGAGGGAATGAATGTATTTTCTCCATATAATATTGAGCTTGCAAAGGTAATTATTCGTGCAATATCCGCTAAAAAAACACTTAACAACGGTGCGAAATTCTTAATGTTTCAGGATACCCCGGGCGAGGGGATGCAGGCATATATTTTTAAGCGTTTTTATTGGTGGGAAGAAGAATGTACCAAGAAAATGGAGGATACATTTGGCATAAAGCTGATTTACAGAAGTTGGAAAGCTGTTGGGGATCGTGCAAAGGAAATTTCGGATGCCGCGGCAAAGGACTGCTGTGCAGATTGGGATGTGCATCAAGAGGGCGTATGCGAGAAATCTTATCTTTCCGCAGTGAAAATTTATATGGCGGTTAAGGAAGTTATTGATGAGGTAGGCGGCGTAGAAGGAGTGGGCAGCAACTGCCTAAATGAATCTTTTAATTGTGATACAACGCCTTGCTTGGCATGGAACATGATTTTTGAGCGTGACCATATTATATGGGCGTGCGAAGGAGATACGTTGACGCTGCTTTCTACATTTATACTTTATCGCGCACTGGAAAAACCGATAATGATGACGAATTTGTATCCGTTTTTGGTGGGAATGGCAGCGCTTGCACATGAAAAAATCGATAAATTTCCTGATATTGAAGACCCTGATAATCATGCATTGGGCGTTCACTGCGGTTACTTTGGATTTGCTCCGCGTCAATTTTGTTCCTCATGGACAATGCGTCCGAAAGTTTTGGAAATCGTGGATGATAACGCTATTGTTATCGATTGCGAGCTTCCGAAAGGGGCTGTTACACTGGCAAAAATTTACCCTGAGCTTAATAAATTAAGTATAATTGAGGCGGAAATTGAAGATTATGTACAATATCCGGGTTCTGATTGCCGTAACGGCGCACTTATTCGCTACAACGACGGACACAAGGTAATGGATATGCTGTGTTCACATCATTCAATGATAATTGTGGGGAATGTGAAACCTGAGCTTATGCAGTTGGCAAGAATATTTGATTTTGAAGTGGTAACGGCATAGTATATTAGCTAAATAATTGAAATAAGGAGGAAATAATTATGAAAATAGGGATTGATAGTTATTGCTACCATAGGTTTTTCGGAGAGGTGTACGATGACCAGCAGGCACCTGCAAAAAACATGACAATGGAGGATTTTTTGCACCGTGCAAAAGAGCTTGATGTGGATGGCGTTTCGCTTGAATCTTGCTTTTTCCCGAGCTTTGATGAGGGGTATTTAGGGGAGCTGAAAGGGCAGCTTGATGAATATGGCTTTGACAGAGTGTTTGCGTGGGGACACCCTGACGGGCTTGAGCGCGGCGGAAACAAGGATGCGTTTGAGAGCATGAAAAAGCTGATACCATGCACAAGAATGATTGGCGCAGATACGATGCGTGTTACGGGTTCGAGCTTGATGTTTCGGCATGAGGAACACGCGCCGCAGGTAAAAGCGCTTATTAAGCAATTTAAAGAGGCGGTTAAAATCGCTGAAGACAACGGCGTGCGTATGGCGGTGGAAAATCATATTGATTTTACTGCTGATGAAATTTATCAAATATTAGAGGGTGTAGATTCACCTAATTTTGGTGTAAATTTTGATACGGGTAATTTTTTGAGGCTTTTGGATGACCCGATTGCGGGCATGGAAAAGTTAGCGCCTTATGTGTTTGCAACGCATATTAAAGACTTAAATATCGAGCGTTCCGCAAAGCCTACGGATTGGTTTTTCTTTGCGGGTGTGCCGGTTGGAATGGGGCTTATCAACAATCAAAAATTAGCTGAAATTTTGCACAAGAATGGTTATAAAGGATTTTTGGCTGTGGAAATAGATCATCCGCACAGTGACTGGGCGGGGTTTGAAGATGAGGCAGTGGGAATAAGTGTCAAAAATCTTCGCAAAATCGGCGATTCACTTAAATAAAAACGAGGAGTATATATTATGAAAAAGAAATTAAACATTGCTCTTATGGGCAGCGGATTTATGGGGAAGGCGCATAGTAATGCGTGGTTGCTTGTCAATAAATTTTTTGATGTGGACTATGAACCGGTGCTGAAGGTGAACTTCGGAACGGATGAAGAACTTACAAGAGAATTTGCTGAAAAATGGGGTTGGGAAGAAATATCAACAAACTGGCAAGAGGTTATTGCTCGCCCTGATATTGATGTTATTGATATTGTAACACCAACATATATTCATAAGGATATGGCGGTTGCGGCGGCAAAAGCAGGAAAAGCGATTTTTTGTGAAAAGCCTTGCGCGGTGACATATGATGAAACAAAGGAAATGGCTGAGGCGGCGGATAAAGCGGGTGTGGTTAACTATTTAAACCACAATTATCGCAGAGTACCGGCAGTTGCATTTGCTAAACAGATGATTGATGAAGGCAAGCTTGGAACGATTTATCATTGGAGAGGCGCATATTTACAGGATTGGGTGATGGACCCTGATTTCCCGTTGACCTGGCACTTTAAGAAAGGGCTTGCAGGGGGCGGACCGCTCTTTGATTTAAGCTCGCATTCTGTGGACCTTGCAAGATATCTTGTGGGCGAAATCAAGGCTGTTACGGCTGTAAATAAGACATTTATCAACGAAAGACCTTTACCGGGACAGCGTGCGGCTACTTTTTCCGCGGGTGGTGAAGTAAGCAGTGAAAAGGGCAAGGTTGAGGTTGAGGACGCAAGCTTTATGATTGCGGAATTTGAAAACGGCGCACTGGGCTCGTTTGAATCGACACGTTTTGCAACGGGCCGTAAGAATTATAATACTTTTGAGATTTATGGCAGCAAGGGCGCGATTACATTTAATTTTGAGCGTATGAATGAGCTTGAATATCTGAATCTTGAGGATCCTACTGATGAGCAGGGCTTCAGAACGATACTTGTTACCAACATGTCACATCCATATGCGGGTGCATGGTGGGCGGCAGGTCATGTGATTGGGTATGAAAATACATTTATTCATGCGGCTGCTGATTTCTTAAACGCGGTTGCGAAGCATGAAACAATTACGCCGAATTTCCATGACGGTGAAAAGATTATTCGTACACTTGAGGCGGCAGCGCTTTCAAGTGATGAGGGAAGACGTGTGGAGGTTTCGGAAATAAAATAGTATAAAAAAATCCATACTGAAATCGGCTTTATGTCAAATTTTGGAATGGAACCGAAAAAGCAAAATGTGAGTGGGCAGATAGAAAAGAGGCTTGGATTAAGTTTCAAGCTTCTTTTTTATCTTAGTGTTGTATATTTACAATTGGCAGAGATTAGCGAAAAAGAGGTGCGTTTTTGAAAATCTATGCGGTATATGTAGTGGAAGTCAATTTGATTATAGATGGAGTTTATGGGTAAAGAACAAATTAAATTTTAATAAAACGATTTAGTTAAACGATTCAATAAATAGGCAGTGAAATTAAGACTGAAATATTGACGGTGAGTTTTTTTGGTGATACCATGAACAAAGGTTGATTGAGAATTTTTTGTATAATGTCTAAGTTAACAAGAAGGAAAATTAAGAGT
>JAVXIJ010000028.1:10797-15016 GCA_036648415.1 Christensenella sp. | reverse complement strand
ATATGCCGAGGTTCCCCGCGGAAAATGAGCTTCGTTTTTCGCGGGGAGCGTGCAAGAGCAATGTGTGCTGCGTTAAAGTAAAATATGATAAAGGAAAAGTGATATGACAGAAAAAAAGAAAAGCAAAAAGACAGGTATAATTATAGCCGTGATAGTTATTATATTGGCTGTGGTTGCGGCGACATTGTATTTTAACGGTGTATTTACTCCGCCTACGCGCCAAGAGCGTGATGTTGCGGCATTGGCGGGGCAGCTCCCGGGGAAGTCGCAGGAGGACATTGAAAAAGTGCTCAATCAAAAGGTGGGCGAGGGAATGCTTAACATTACCATTAACTCTGCGCCTGTTTTTGAGAATGGCACAGCAGAGGGAAATTTAAACATCGAAAATATCCCCGGAAATCATTATAGTATCAAGGTGAAAATTACGCGTGATGATACAGGGGATGTAATATATGAGAGCAAGCTTATAGATCCGGGATATTATATAGAGCTTGCAAAGCTTGGTGTGGATCTTGAAAAGGGCAGCTATCCGAGCACGGCAGTGTTTACGGCGATTGATGCGCAAAATGGTGATGAAATGGGCTCTGCGGCGGCAAAAATTACAGTAGGCGTACAAAATTAGCGGAAAAGGTAACGGATAATGACTGAAAAAGCAAAAAAAAGTAAAATAGGCATGATTATAGTAATAGTGATTTTAGTTGCGGCGATTATAGCGCTTGTGACGTATATGTTTGTCTTGAAGCCAAAGCAGGAAGCGCAGGAAGAAGAGCGCCAGCTTGTGGCGGAGAAAAATGCCGAAATGGGTATTATACCGGGGATGAGCGATGAAGAGGTGCAGAACCGTCTGAATCAGGTGGTGGCGGAGGGAATGCTGAATGTTTCTGTGAATCCGAACCCGATTTTCCCTGACGGTGAAACAGAGGGAAATTTGCGTATAGAGAATATTCCGGGGAACAATTATGCGGTCACGGTGGAGCTTATACGTGATGACAACGGAAAAGCGGTTTATACGTCAGGGCTTATTGACCCGGGGTATTTTGTGGAAAATGTGAAGCTTGATGTGGATCTTGATGCAGGAAAATATCCGGCGCTGGCATTATTTACGGCATACGATATAAAAACGGGCGAAAAAATGGGCTCGGCGGGAGTACGTGTTAATATCAGCGTACAGAACTAAAAGGAAAATGAAATGAAAAAGCAAACGGCAATCATCTTAATAATATGTATGCTGATAACGTTTTTGAGCAGCGTTTGCTTTGCTGCGCCAATGATTGGGCAGGGTGCGCAGGGAGGAGATATGGGCGAGGGCTATCCGTCATACGGAACTCCGACATATCCGCCTGTACCTGATGAGTATTTAAAGGAACACCCGGGAACAAAACCGGAAGAATATTGGAGCATACCTGGCAAGAAACCGCAAAGCACAATCAGCATGACGCTGTTTTCCGTAAAGGACGGAGTGAATTTCCTGGTGACGGACGCGGAAACGGGAGCGCCTTTACCTGATGTGTTGATTTATAATATTCCGATACTTGCGCCGGTTGTACCTGCGGGCAGGACGGATAAAGACGGTAAGGCATTTATTGCGCTTCCTGCGCTTGAGAGCGGTGAAACTTTTCATGATTATATATATGATGTCAGAAAAATAGGGTATCACGACAGCGGTAATGTGACATTGCGCTATACGGGCGGGATTATGAATTTCCCTGTGACGCTTGCACCTATTAAATACAATGTGCCGTTTGTGGTACGTGCGGCGGACGATCCCAATTATCTGATTGAAGGGGCGACAATTACCGTCAAAAATAAAGACGGGAATGTGGTGGCATCAACAGTAACGGATGCGAGCGGGCAGGCAGCGGTTACACTTTTATATGGGGAATATACCTATACAGTGCAAAAAAATGAATATATTGTGTGGACGAGCGCGCTTGATGCGACTGCGCAGCCATTACAGCAGACCATTGATTTGACGCTTGAAAGCCTGGCGGCGAATATCGGATTTACAGTAACTAATGACAATCATGAGGTTGTGTCAAACGCCAAGATTGAGGTGTCAAAGGGCGGCGTGCAGTTAGCGCTGGCGTATACAGACGCAAAAGGATATGCAAGCTTAGTATTGCCGAAAAATGCGCAATACAACTGTTTGTTTACGCATAAGGTGCATGATGATTTGAATCTAACGCTTAATATCGGGCGGGATACGGATGTAAAAGAAGCGGTTATAATGCAGCGTAAGCTCTATGATTTGCAGCTTTATGTGGAAGATACAAATAAAGTGCCGGTTGCGGATGCGGTAATCACTATAGGCGGTCAAGCAGTGCGTACAGATGCGATTGGAAGTGCGACGCTTAAGGGGCTTTATGCAGGGAATTACGCTTATAGGATTACAAAAGCGGGATATGCGAACAGCACGGGTGTGCTGCGTGTTCCGGAAGACGGTGGAATTACGCTTGTATTAAATGAGTATGTACCGGAGCCTACACCGACGCCGACCGTGACGCCGACACCGACGCCGACGCCGACCGTGACGCCGACACCGACGCCGACCGTGACGCCGACACCGACGCCGACCGTGACGCCGACGCCCACACCGACTGTGACGCCAATTGTGACGCCGACCGTGACGCCAATTGTGACACCGACTGTGACGCCAACGCCGACGCCGACCGCAAGTCCATCACCTGCAGGCGGTACAGCAACACCGTCACAAGACAAAGAGTCTTCGATAGATGTGGCGGTAAACGTGACGTATGTTGATAATACGCCGGTGGCGGATATGCCGATAGAGCTTCATTCAAAAGTCATGTATGGCAGGACAAACAAAGACGGCTGGGAGCTATTCAAGGGGGTATTGCCGGGCGCACATGCAGTTTATGTCAAGGATGATGAAGGTAATTTGCTTGGGGAAAGTAATTTTGATATTGCTTATGATCAAGTAACAGACATGAAGATCGATATGGATGGGGCGGTACACGTGAGCGCACGTGTTGGAGTGCAGAGTATTGTGGTAGAGCTTGCGGTAGATGAAAAGGCAGGCACGGCGACGGTATTTGGGGTGCGTGAGGGCACTGTTCCAAAAGGACAAAGCGTAGTAACGATTGCAACGGACAACAGGATGACGCTGATATTAAGATGGGTGTGGTTATTAGCGGGTATTGCGCTGATTATACTATTGATTCTGTTTTTCAGGAAAAAGAAAAAGGATGAAGAAGCGGCGTCTGCGATGTTTTTGGGATTAGATCATGAAGTGCAGGATGCGGACTCAGATGAAGAGGAAAAACAATGAAATTTCAAGCTGCGACAGGTCATGCAATTAGAATATTGGGGTGCTTAGGCAGACATAACGGAAGAATAGCAACGGCAACAGATATGGCACAAGAGCTTGGGATTACGTATTTGTATTTCATGAAAATATCTGCGCGCCTGAAACAGAGTGGGCTTGTGGTGTCTGAGCAAGGGTGCAACGGTGGGTATAGACTTGCACGCCCGATTGATGAAATCACTATATATGATGCGGTGTACGCAGTAGAGGGAGATTTTTGTATCGATAAGGGAATGATACAAAATGAAATGAAAGAGGATACAAGGATTTTGCATAGATTTTTCATAACGATGCAAGATGAGATGATAGCACAGATGAAAGCAACGACGATAGCACAGCTTTACAAAAAAAAGAAAGAACATGCGCGGATAAGCGTGATGTGAAGAAAATATTTTAGATATTAAACAGCGGATATAAACTGTTGCCGTAAGAAAAAGAGCGGAGTATAATAGTATTGAAGCTGTTAAAGGGAAAATTTTTATGAGCGTATCAAACAGCAAAAGAAAAATAGCGTTTTTTATTGTGCTTTTATGTATTTTGTGTATGCCGTTGACGGCATTTGCCGCAGATTATGTTACAGATAGCTTTTCTATTAGGATTCCTGACGGAGGAAATGTGTATTATATGACTCCTGAGGGGACAAATATGAAGGATGATATGCTTGCGGCGGCAAAGGATGAACAGAATATACAGGTTTTAACAGGGGTATATACGAGTGCAGGGGATCTTGCATATACGTTGAAGTTCTATAAGCAGCCATTAACGGATGCGCAGGCAATGCTGCAAGAGCTTAAAATTGCAATGGAAAAAGACTATGCGTTTGGGGACAGCGCTGAGGAAACGATTGACGGGCATACCGCGTTTGTAATATCGGGTGACAGCCTTAAGGATCCG
>JAVXIJ010000028.1:0-10697 GCA_036648415.1 Christensenella sp. | reverse complement strand
AACGATTGACGGGCATACCGCGTTTGTAATATCGGGTGACAGCCTTAAGGATCCGATGTTTGCATCAAAAATATATGCGTTTTCTGATGAGAATTTTTTATATACAGTGAATATAGTATATAGAAAAGCTGATAACAATCAGTATTTGAATGACGCAAATGCACAGCTTGCAACGCTAAAAATAAACCCTGCGCCGGTGGTAAGTGCAGTGCCAAGTGCAGTGCCAAGCGCAGTGCCAAGCGCTTCACCGAGTGTATCGCCCACAATTTCGCCGAGCGCACCCGCGGTGAGTGCGCCGCAAAGTGCAAAAGCACAAACTGAAATTGTTGAGCTTACGCCTCCGTTACAGAATCCTGCTGCGTCGGTCACGGTGCCTTGGAAAGATTGGCTGCTTTTAATTGTTGCAATAGTGGCGTTGGTGTTGCTCATTACTTTTATCTGCGTGCTTGTAAGCTACAAAAAAAAGAAAAAACAGTGGATACGCGAACAGTTTCCTTTTTCACAGGAATATTGGAAAGAGGAACAATTGCAACAAAATGCGACCGCTGCGCCATATCAGATACCTACTGCACAGCCGATACAATTGTCACAGCCGATAAATAAAGTGCGGTCGATGAGCGAGGATGCCTATCAGCGAGCAGAACAGATATTGCAGGAGCCGTCGAATGAGAAACCGATAAAGCGTGACGCAAACGCAGATATGTTGGCGGCGTATGAGCTAAAAAAGCGCGGAGATTATATTCTTGCCGCTCAAAAATTCCATACAGTGGTAGGGTATTCTAATGATAAAATGATTAGTAAGTTTGCAGATATGCAGATAGTTGAATGCTTTATTGCTGCAAAGCAATATCATGCGGCATTACTAAAGGCAAACAAGATTTTGTATAAGGATTATGATTATACCGTGGAGGGACGCAGGAAGTTAGAAGCTTTAATCGCGACATTAAAGAAAAATAACGACGCGTAATCAAATGTATGATAGGAAATAAAGCATGAAACGATTTATTAGCTCTATATTACTTATAGCAGTTTTGCTGATGCCGACGGGTGCGGCATTGGCGATTGATTTGCCGTTGCGTATTGAATCTATGCAGACAGTAGGAAACGGAATCCCCGTTTTGATGCCGGGTGCAGTGGTGCAGGGCAAAGCGGATGCTGCGCCTAAGAACGAAAAAAAAGTACGCCGCGGGATTGTGCTGTGCGATACTTCTGTTGTTTCGTTGCCTGAAGAAAATGCGCCTGTTATTATGACGGCGGCTATCGGTCAGAGTTTTGATGTGTATGCTGTTCATGTAAATGGAAAATGGGACGCAGTGATGCTTCCCGAAAACGGCACAATGGCATATATTCGAAGTAATCTGTTGTCAGTTTCGGCTCCTACATTTTCTGCTGCCGATCCGGGAGTTACTGATGGCGGCGAAAGCGGGTATCCGGGGGAAATCTATAATGATGAAAGCTATCTTGCGCTAATGAGTGAAGCCACAAAGTATATCGGTATGCCATATGTGTTTGGCGGTTCTACACCCAAGACGTCGTTTGACTGTTCGGGGTATGTATGCTGGGTGCTCAATCATTCAGGAAGATATGAAACAGAGCGTACCGATGCGCAAGGGTTATATAATATGTGCAAGGAAGTTGAAAAAGAAGATGCGCAGCCGGGAGATTTGCTGTTTTTTCAGGGAACTTATGATACAACTAACGCGGTTACGCATGTTGCGTTTTATGTAGGAAACGGTTATATGCTTCACTGCGGAAAACCGATTGGTTACAGCCGCATAGATACACAATATTGGCAAGAGCATTTTTATGCATTTGGGCGGTTGGCATAAACGGTTTTGGCTTTATGGAGTGCGAAAGTACAAAAGAAGGATATTATTAAGATGTGCGCCGATTATTTCACGGTGTATTCACCGCTTATATTTTTAACGCGCGCTTTTCTGTCAATGGAAAGTGTGCCGCTGCAATCAAGATTATTGATATGACAGTAAGGTCCGATTATGATATTGTGACCGTTTACCGTTTGCGCGGTAACGCCGCGCAGTTCAATAACGGTGGCTTCAATTAAATCAATAGCAGAGGTTTTCCGCATAAAAAAAGTAGTAAATTTACTGAAGTGGGAGTTTATGGTTATGCTGTCGCCCACTATTTCTTTTGCGTTGATACAGCCGTTGGCGTTAACTATATCCGCAGAAATTTCGCCTGCTGCGGTTATAAAGCCGTCGCATTTGATTTTTTCGGCATTGAGGCGTGTTGCTTTTAATGCACCGTCAACAATGACCTCCGCGGCGGATATGTAGGAATGAAATTTTGCAACACCGTCACATTGAAGTATGCTCGTTTCAATTTTTCCGTGACATTTAAAAACACCGTTAATTTCAATGCTTGTCGTCTTTAAATCCCCCGTACACGAAACAACACCATCAATTTTTATTGCGCCGTATTCACCGGTGCCGATTGTGCCTTTGCTGTAAAAATTAAGCTCCTGCATTATAATTATCCTCCAAAATTAAATATGTTCGAAAATTTGTTTTTGTGAGCAATTTTGAACTTTTCTGATTCGTCGTCAAGAAAAATGACGTCAATTATTTGTATGTCGCAATCAAAGGAAACATCACTTATATTTGATGTAAAGGCGATATGATATTGTTCGTTTATCATAAATATTACGCACGTTTTGGAGTGGTTAAGCTTATCTGAAGTAAGCGCTTTTTGCAGTAGGGCAATGCGTATATTGGTGGTAAGTGCGATGCGCGACAAGGCGGAAATAAATGCAAGCTCATGAAATGAAAGCGTTTTTTCGGGCGGCAGCGTGCCTACGAGCGCTGCGTCGATGTCACTGCATTTTTGCAAATCACTGATAGAAAAGGGGACTGCGGAGGTTTCAGAAGACAAAATATCGGCAAGCTCGCATAGTGAGTATTGCTCCATTAGGTCCTGAATGGATGCTATGCGGTTTAGTATTTGTTCGCGCGGAAAAAACGTTTCCTGCCCTGTATAAACGGACTGTTTAATAAACCATTCTTCGGGAATCAGATGCTGACGTTTCCAGCGATAAAGCTGTCCATAGGAAATACCGGTCAGTGCCAACATATCTTTTTTTGATATTAAATCCAAGCTGCTGCCTCCTAACATAACAATGTTTTACAACGAGATTAGCGTAACATTGTTTTACGATGTTGTCAAGTGTATAAAACTTTTAAAGATGGCGTGTTGCGCAATCTGTGCTTTTTTGATAAAATATATAAGTTAAGTTTTAAAGAAATATGAGGGAGTAATTATATGTCTGCATTGATGGAAATAACAATAGGCGATTTATTGACAAAACAAGCTGAATTGTATCCTAATCAGGATGCTGTGGTTTCACCGTATCTTGATGTTAGATATTCATATAAGGAATTTGATGAGCTGACTGATATTGTGGCGCGGGCGTTTATGGGAATGGGCATTGGGCGCGGGGACAAGGTGTCTATTTGGGCGAGCAATTATCCTGAATGGATGATTACACAGTTTGCAACAGCAAAAATGGGCGCGGTGATGGTGACCGTAAATACGAATTATAAACAGTTTGAGCTTGAATATTTGTTAAAGCAAAGCGATACCATGACACTTATTATGATGGGCGGTGTCAAAGATAATAATTATGTTGAGCACATAAACGGTCTGTGTCCGGAGCTTCGCGAAAGCGCGCCGGGGAAGCTTTGCTCGGATAGATTGCCATTTTTGAAAAATGTTGTTTTTCTGGATGACGAGCGTCAGCAGGGGATGTTTTTGTGGAATGATATTTTTGCATTTGCTGATAAGGTTACAAAAGAAGAGCTTGCAGTACGCAAAAAAGAGCTCGATATTCATGATGTGATAAATATGCAGTATACTTCAGGTACTACGGGATTTCCTAAGGGTGTAATGCTGACGCATTATAATTTAGTGAATAACGGAATGGCAATCGGAGATTGCATGAAATTGACGCATGAAGATAGGCTGTGTATTCCGGTGCCGTTGTTTCATTGCTTTGGCTGCGTTTTAGGGGTAATGGCTTCATATACGCATGGTGCGACGATGGTGCTCATAGATCACTTTAATCCGCTTAAGGTTATGAACGCGATACAGCTTGAAAAATGCACGGCAGTGCATGGTGTGCCCACTATGTTTATTTCTATGTTGGATAACCCTGATTTTAAAAAGTATGATTTTTCTACATTAAGAACGGGTATTATGGCGGGTTCGCCTTGCCCGATAGAATTTATGAAACGTGCGGTTTCTGACATGAATATGTCTGAAATTGTGATTACATATGGGCAGACAGAGGCATCACCCGCTATGACAATGACAACGACACACGACCCAATTGAGGTGCGGGTGGCAACCGTGGGCAAGAGTGTGCCCCATGTTGAGGTAAAAATAGTTGATCCGCAAACGGGTGAGGAAGTGCCGGTTGATACGCAGGGAGAAATTGTAGGACGCGGATATAATTTGATGAAGGGTTATTACAAGATGCCCGAGGCTACCGCACAGGCGATTGATGAAAATGGGTGGCTTCATACGGGAGATCTTGGTACAATGGATAAAGACGGATATTTTAAGATTACAGGACGCTTAAAAGATATGATTATCAGGGGCGGCGAGAATATTTATCCGCGTGAAATCGAAGAATTTATTTACACACATCCAAAAGTGCGCGATGTGCAGGTAATTGGCGTGCCGGATGCGCGTTATGGCGAGGAAGTACTTGCATGCGTTATTTTAAAGGACGGGGAACAGGCTACAGCGGAAGAGATGATTGAATTTGTGCGAAATGGACTTTCGCGTTTCAAGTCCCCGCGGTATGTGCGTTTTGTGGAAGAATTCCCCATGACCGCGAGCGGGAAAATTCAAAAATACAAAATGCGTGAATGGGCGATTGAGGAGCTTGGACTAAAGGATGCCTCAAAGGTGGAAACGGCGTAAATATAAAATAGGGAAACGATATGATAGATAGAATAGCAATACATAATTTGTTTGGAATCTCAGGGCTTGATATTGCGTGGTATGGGATACTTATTGCGTGCGGAATTGTTGCAGGTGTGGCGCTGGCGGTGCATGAGGCAAAGCGCAGAGGCTATACCGCGGAGCTGCTCGTGGATTTTATGATATTGGCGTTGCCGTTGGCGATAATCGGTGCGCGGCTTTATTATGTGGCATTTGAATGGGGATATTATTCAGAGCATCCGGAGGAGATAATTGCGGTTTGGAATGGCGGGATTGCCATTTATGGTGCGATAATCGGCGGAGTGATTGCGGCAGTCATATTATCAAAATGGCGTAAATTTCCGTTAGGCAGACTTCTTGATGTTTGCGCACCCGGGCTTATTTTGGGGCAGGCAATCGGAAGATGGGGGAATTTTGTAAATCAGGAAGCATTTGGGCAGATTGTTACAAATCCTAAGCTTCAGTTTTTCCCTTATGCTGTTTTTATAAGTGAACGATATACGGGCACAGAGATGATTATAAATCAATGGGTGCAGGCAACTTTCTTTTATGAAAGCATGTGGGACATAGCGATGATGGTGCTGCTGCTGTTTTATGCGCGGAGAGCTAAGCATGACGGTAATGTATTTGCGATGTACCTTATTGGGTATGGAATCGGACGCTTTTGGATAGAGGGTCTGCGTGTTTCAACGTTGCAAGTGGGCGGTATAGCTGTTTCGCAGCTCCTTTCTCTTGTGTTAATTGCTGTTGGGTTAATATACATATTGGTGATGCGCAAGAAAAACAAGGCAAATGTGCTTTATGAGGGAAGATATTGCAAGGATTTCAAAAAGACAGAAGCATAATGCAGTAGACATGGGCGGATTTTCCGCCCTTAAATATTTTAGTGTGAGAGGTGTATATCGTGAGAAATTTAACGATGATGACGGACTTATACCAGCTGACAATGATGTATGGGTATTTTAAAGCAGGAAGGTACAAGGATGAGGCTGTATATGATTTGTTTTTCCGCCGTCAGGGGGATGAAACGAATTATGCAGTGTGCGCGGGGCTTGAGCAGGTAATTGACCTTATAAACAATCTGCGGTTTGAGGACGAGGATGTTGAATATTTGCGGTCGCTTAATTTGTTCGATGAAGAGTTTTTGAGCCTTTTACGCGAATTTCATTTCACAGGAGAAATTTATGCGATTCCGGAAGGGACCGTGGTATTCCCGATGGAGCCGCTTGTGCGTGTGAGAGCACCAATCAGTGAAGCACAGCTTGTGGAAACGGCACTTCTGAATATTGTAAACCATCAAACCTTGATTGCCACTAAAGCGAGCAGAGTTGTGTATGCCGCACAGGGTAATTCGGTGTTGGAGTTTGGGCTGCGCAGGGCACAGGGCCCTGATGCAGGTATATATGGTGCACGTGCCGCGATTGTAGGCGGATGCGCATCTACATCAAATGTGCTTACGGCGCAGATGTTCGGCGCGACTGCGGCGGGCACACACGCGCATAGCTGGGTAATGAGCTTTCCTGATGAGCTAACAGCTTTTCGTGCGTACGCAAACACATTTCCGACGGGATGTATGTTGCTTGTGGACACATATGATACACTTAAGAGCGGCATACCTAATGCAATCACTGTGTTTCGTGAACTGCGTGAAAAGGGATATGAAGCGGTGGGAGTGCGGCTTGATTCGGGCGACCTTGCATATCTTTCAAAGCGTGCGCGTAAGATGCTTGATGATGCAGGATTTCCGAATGCGCGCGTGTTTGCGTCGAGTGATTTAGATGAATATACGATTGCAGATTTAAAACAGCAAGGTGCAGCGATAGACGTTTGGGGTGTGGGAACGCGGCTTATTACAGGGTATGATCATCCGGCGTTGGGCGGTGTTTATAAATTAAGCGCGGTAACGGAAAAAGGACAGGTTGTTCCCAAACTTAAGGTAAGTGAAAACGTATGGAAAATAACTAACCCGGGTGTTAAGAAAATTGTGAGAATTTGCAGCAAAGAGGATAATATGGCGATTGCCGATCTTATAATGCTTGAATGGGAGCAAATTGATACGACAAAGCCTCTTACCATTTTTGATCCAATTGAAACTTGGAAAAAAATGACAATAACGGATTATGAAATAAAAGAGCTGTTGGTGCCCGTTTTTGTGGGTGGCAAGCAGGTTTATCAGTCGCCTACACTTAAGGAAATACAGGAATATGCAGCACGGGATATGGCAACATTCTGGGATGAATTTAAACGCATCAAGCGTCCGCATCTTTATAAAGTGGATTTGTCAGACGAGTTATATAATTTGAAAAAGAAGCTGCTGAATGAGAAAAAGTAAGCCCGAATTGAGGAGAGAAAATGAAAACGAGTCGGTGGTTTAGAATTTTTATGATGGCACTTGATACGGTGGTGCTTTTTTTCCTGCGGATGTTTCGTAGGTTTGACCATTTATATTCGTATGAGCCATCGGAACAAAGCAGTGTGAATGATGAACCGCATTCTGTTGCGAAAACAACGGCGGAGGCACTTGGCATAGAGTGCGCGCTTGAGGTGGACGGCACAGTAACGGAAGAATACAGGCGAACGGAAGAAATTTATTTTGCACCGAATGAGCCGTATACCAATATGCGCGGGATTGTAACTTTTCGCGGGGATAATATGCGCAGCGGAGCTACGTATGGAACACTTGCTGCCACACCAAGCACGATTAAAAAGGAGTGGTCTATAGCGACCGGCCGTTTGCAAAAGGGGTACGGAAAAGGCTTTTGGACGGGAAGCGGATGGACGGGACAACCGCTTATTGTTTGTTGGGACGATGAAATACGCAAGCTTATGAACATTTATCCGCATAAAAAGCAAAAGGAAAATTTGACAGAAGCAATTTATTCTACAATGGATGGCAACGTCTATTTTATAGATGTTGAGGACGGTGAAAGAACGCGTGATGATTTGCACGTCGGACTGCCATTTAAAGGGGCGGGAGCGATAGATCCACGCGGTATACCTATGCTGTATTTGGGGCCGGGGGATTCGTGCGGAGAAGAGAGTGCACGAGGGTTTATTTACAGTTTGATAGATTTTGAAAAACTATATGAATTTGGCGCCAATGACCCATTTGCGTTGCGCAAATTTCATGGCTATGACAGTTCTGTATTGGTGTCGGAAAAGACGGATACGCTTATTGCTCCGGGGGAAAACGGCATTATATATACAATGAAGCTTAATACAAAGTTTGATAAAGCAACGGGGAAGTTGTCTATAAATCCATCTGAGTTTGTAAAGCTGCGCTATAAAACATATCGTTCAAGTGAGCAAAGCTATTGGTTGGGCATGGAGGACAGCGGTGTGATTTGGAAAAATTATCTGTATATTGCGGATAATGGCGGAAATCTTATGTGCATTGATCTTAACACCATGAAGCTTGTGTGGGCACAGGATGTGGTGGATGATACTAATGGGTCGCCGGTAATGAGCGTAGAGGATAACGTTCCGTATATTTATATTGCGACATCATTGCATTGGACGGCAAGTCGCAGGCTGAAGCTTGGGGATGTTCCCATTTTTAAGATTAACGCGATTACCGGTGAATATGTGTGGCGGCATACATATTTGTGCAATACCGTAGCGGGGATTTCAGGCGGCGTGCAGGCGACGTGCATAAACGGCAAGCACAGCATTTCTGATTTAGTGATTTTCCCGGTGGCTCGCACACCTCAGGTGCGTGTGGGAATTATAGCGGCATTGGATAAAAAAAGCGGTAAAGAGGTGTGGCGCTATAACTGCGGACAGTATGCGTGGAGCTCGCCCGTGGATGTTTATGATCAAGAGGGCAATGCGTTTATTGTGACGTGTAATTCGGCGGGTGAGGTTGCACTTATTGATGGGCGCACAGGAAAATTGATAGATAACTTGAATCTCGGGTCAAATATAGAGGCATCACCTGCAGTATTTGGGAATATGCTTGTGGTGGGTACAAGAGGACAGGAAATAGTAGGGCTTAAGCTGTCATAAGTAAAACGGATATATTAAAGAGGGCTGTTGTTGAAGGGAAAACTTCAGTAAACAGCCCTTTATTGTATGCTGAAGAATTATGAGAGAATAAAATAAAGGCAACACTAATATTGTTTAGCGCTGCCTTTATAATTTATTGGTCCCCACCAATATAACATTTTTAATAATAATAGTGTAGCAAATTATGCAAAACAAAGCAAGATTGATACAATGCGTAACAAACTTTGCAAGAAATTTTGATAAAAATTGCAAAAAATATAAAAAAACACATAAAATCATGTAAAAAAGTACTTGTTTTTGAATTTTATTACTGGTATAATGTCAAAGTAAGCAATAAATATTTTTTTGTGGAGGTTATTGAGATGTCATATGTGCAAAATGTACTTGAACAGGTAAAAGAAAAGAATGTCGGACAGCCGGAATTTATTCAGGCGGTAAGTGAAGTGTTGGGAACGCTTGCGCCGGTTTTTGAAAAACATCCGGAGTATGAAAACGCAGCATTGCTGGAGCGGCTTGTAGAGCCTGAACGCGTTATTATTTTCCGTGTGCCGTGGGTAGATGATAATGGCAAGGTGCAGGTTAATCGCGGTACGCGTGTGCAGTTTAACAGCGCAATAGGGCCATATAAAGGCGGTCTTAGATTTCATCCGTCTGTAAATCTTGGAATTATTAAGTTCTTAGGATTTGAGCAAACCTTTAAAAACAGCTTAACAGGCACGCCGATAGGCGGCGGCAAGGGCGGCTGTGACTTTAACCCAAAGGGTAAGAGCGACAATGAAGTAATGCGTTTTTGTCAGGCATTTATGGCGGAGCTTTATCGTCATATCGGCGCGAATACGGATGTTCCTGCGGGAGATATTGGCGTAGGCGCAAGGGAAATCGGGTATCTATATGGTATGTATAAAAAACTCAGAAATGAATTCAGCGGGATATTGACGGGTAAAGGGCTTGAATATGGCGGAAGCCTTGCACGTAAGGAAGCTACAGGCTATGGTCTTATCTATTTCATGAATGAAGTGTTGAAATCAAAGGGCAAATCCTTTAAGGATGCGACTACCGTTATTTCAGGCTCGGGAAACGTGGCAATTTATGCAACGGAGAAAGCACAGGAATACGGTGCTAAGGTTGTTGCATTGTCGGATTCGTCAGGCTACATTTATGACCCGAACGGTATACAGCTTGATGTTGTGAAAGAAATTAAAGAGGTACGCCGTGCAAGAATCAAGGAATATGCAGATGTTGTTAAAACAGCAAAATATACAGAGGGCTGTAAGGGTATCTGGACAGTAAAATGTGATATTGCATTGCCGTGCGCGACGCAGAATGAAATTGATGAAGAATCCGCAAAAATTCTTGTGAAAAACGGAGTGTATGCGGTGGGCGAGGGCGCTAATATGCCAACAACGATTGAGGGAACGGAAGCGTTTCAGTCGGCGGGCGTGTTGTTTGCACCCGGTAAAGCGGCAAATGCAGGCGGAGTTGCCACGTCATCACTGGAAATGACTCAAAACAGCATGAGATTGCCTTGGACATTTGAAGAGGTTGATGAAAAGCTGAGAGGCATAATGATTAACATCTATAAGCAGTGCGCGGAGGCGTCAGCGGAATATGGTTTAGAAGATAACTATGTTGCGGGTGCAAATATCGCGGGCTTTAAAAAAGTTGCAAATGCCATGATGGCACAGGGAATAGTATAAGCGGCGGTATATTATAATATGCTGTTAAAA
>JAVXIJ010000027.1:0-15683 GCA_036648415.1 Christensenella sp. | reverse complement strand
TGCAAATGAGAGAATATACGTGTATAGTCACACAGTACGTTGCTTTCGGGCGCGTACGTGAAGCGGTGCTGTCTTGGAACGGACATTAAGGCACCGCTTCTTTTTTATGCTTATGTAAGTAAGTGTGATTTAATCATTTTACATATTAAATGTGGTATAATATAAGGTACTATTTTCATAGCGAGCAGAAAGAGAGGGATTATGAACAAATTTGAACTGCATTCAAAATATGCGCCGGCGGGCGACCAGCCGCAGGCGATTGATGCGCTTGTGCGCGGTGTAGAGGAAAAAAAGCGTTCACAGGTGCTTTTAGGGGTTACAGGCAGCGGCAAAACTTTTACTATGGCAAACGTAATTGCGCGTACGCAGCGCCCCGCGCTTATTTTAGCGCATAATAAAACGTTGGCGGCGCAGCTTTGCAGTGAGTTCAAAGAGTTTTTCCCGAATAATGCCGTAGAATTTTTTGTTTCGTATTATGATTATTATCAACCCGAGGCATATATGCCGGGGCGGGATTTATATATTGAAAAAGAATCCACGGTAAATGATGAAATAGATAAAATGCGCCATTCCGCAACATCATCACTGATAGAGCGCAAGGATGTGATTGTGGTGGCGAGCGTATCGTGCATTTATTCCATAGGCGCACCGGAGGATTACGGAAACCTTGCGGTAACGCTGCGCGAGGGAATGGATTATCCGCGTGACCAATTATTGGAAAAGTTAGTGGCGATAAATTACAGCCGAAATGATACGGATATGGCGCGAGGAATGTTCCGCGTGCGCGGCGAGATTGTGGAAATATTCCCGATGGGGCAGAGTGAGCGTGCTATTCGTGTGGAATATTTCGGAGATACTATTGAGCAAATTTCCGAAATTGACGCACTTACAGGCAGAAGATTGACTCGAGAAAAATACATTATAGTTTTTCCCGCGTCACATTACGCAATGGATGCGGAAAAGGTGCGCGCGCATTTGCCGAATATCAGAACGGATTTGTTAAAACAGATAGAATTATTTAACGAACAGGGCAAGCTGCTTGAGGCGGAACGCATACAGCAGCGTACGCTTTATGACCTTGAAATGCTTAAGGAGCTTGGATATTGCTCGGGTATTGAAAATTATTCGCGGTATTTTGACGGACGTGCGCCGGGGGATCCGCCGTATACTCTTATGGATTATTTTCCCGAGGATTATTTGCTGTTTGTGGATGAATCGCACGTTACACTGCCGCAGGTACGCGGAATGTATAACGGCGACCATGCCCGCAAGCAGATGTTGGTGGATTACGGTTTTCGTTTGCCGTCGGCGTTTGATAACCGTCCGCTGCAATTTGATGAGTTTAATGCGCGTGTAAAGCAGGCGATTTATGTTTCTGCAACGCCCGCAGAGTATGAGCGCGAGCTTGCAAACGGTGAAGTGGTGGAGCAGATTGTACGTCCGACAGGGCTTTTGGACCCGTCTATCGAGATACGCAAAACAGAGGGACAGCTGGATGATTTGTTGGGCGAAATCGGCGAGGTTGCGCAGAGGGGCAAGCGCGTGTTGGTGACGACGCTTACGAAACGTTTGGCGGAGCGGCTTACGGAATATTATACGGAAATGGGTGTAAGAGTGCGATATATGCACTCTGATATTGATACATTAGAGCGAATAGAGATTATTCGCGGACTGCGGTTAGGCGAGTTTGATGTGTTGGTCGGCATAAATTTACTGCGTGAGGGGCTTGATATTCCCGAGGTGGAGCTGGTGGCGATTTTGGATGCGGATAAGGAGGGCTTTTTGCGGAATGAAACCTCTCTTATTCAAACTATCGGGCGCGCCTCACGAAATGCGCAGGGGCATGTTATATTGTATGCCGACAAGATGACGCGCTCTATTAACGCGGCTGTTTCGGAAACCGACCGCCGCCGTGCATTGCAAGAGAAGCATAATGAGCTGCATGGTATTACGCCCACCTCAATTTCTAAGGATGTGAGCGAAGCGCTTGCGACCTCTGAACAGGCGGAAGAAAACGTAATAGAAAATCTTCCTAAGGGTGAGCGCGATATGCGCATAGATTTGCTCACGCAGCAAATGAAGCAGGCGGCAACAGAGCTGGAGTTTGAGGTGGCGGCAAAGCTCAGAGATATGATTGAAGAGCTTAAAGGGAAATAAAAAACTATTGTGTCGGCGCTGCTGATAATTATTTGAAATACTGCTGATTGTAGCGAAGCGGCACTGTAATTTTGATTGAAAAACGTGGAGGTTGTTATGGATTCATTACATATTAAGGGTGCGCGCGAGCACAATTTGAAAAACATTGATATTACGTTGCCGCGCGATAAATTTATAGTAATAACGGGGTTATCGGGAAGCGGAAAATCGTCGCTTGCGTTTGATACGATTTATGCCGAGGGACAGCGGCGGTATGTGGAATCTCTTTCGTCATATGCGCGGCAATTTTTGGGGCAGATGGAGAAGCCCGATGTTGATTTGATAGAGGGGCTTTCGCCTGCAATTTCCATTGACCAAAAAACAACAGCACGTAATCCGCGTTCCACGGTGGGGACAGTTACGGAAATACATGATTATTTGCGTATTTTGTATGCGCGTGCGGGCGAGGTATATTGCACAAAATGCGGCAAAAAGATTACGCGGCAAACGGTTGACCAAATGGTGGACCATGTAATGAAAAACCCTGAGGGCACCAAGCTTATGATTTTAGCGCCCGTAATTCGCGCGAAAAAGGGTGAGCATAAAAAGGTGTTGGAGGATCTTGCAAAGGGCGGTTTTGTGCGCGCGGTTGTGGATGGTGAGCCGCGTGAGCTTGAGGAAGAAATAGTGCTTGAAAAGCAGAAAAAGCACACGATTTCAGCGGTTATCGACCGTATTATTGTGAAGCCCGAAAGCATAAAGCGCGTGACGGATTCTGTGGAAACTGCGCTTAAAATGGCGGAGGGTCTGGTTATTATTCGCAATATGGATACAGGCGAAGAAAACCTCATGAACGAAAGCTTTGCGTGCGTGGATTGCGGAGTAAGCATTGAAGAGCTGACCCCGCGTATGTTTTCCTTTAACAGCCCATTCGGCGCTTGTCCGGAGTGTACAGGGCTGGGGATGATAATGAAAATAGACCCTGAGCTTATAGTGCCTGACAGGAGCAAAACCTTGAGGGAGGGTGCTGTAAAGGTGTCGGGGTGGAATTTTGGTTCTGTGGGAACAATAGCTAAAAATTATTTGACGGCGATGATGGCGCGGTATCATTTTGATCAGGATACGCCGTATTGCGAGCTTAGCGAAGAGGTTCAGCGCGTGCTTTTATATGGTACGGACGGCGAAAAGCTGCATGTGGAATATGACGGTAAGGTAGGAGCGGGATTTTATAATGCGGCATTTGAGGGTATAATTCCTAATCTTGAACGGAGGTATGTGGAAACGACCTCGGACTATATGAAGGGCGAGATAGAAGGATACATGGTGCAAACGCCATGTCCGGTGTGTAAGGGTAAACGCTATAAGCCGGAAACACTTGCGGTGAAGATAGGCGGAAAAAATATTGCGGAGCTTTCGGAGCTTTCAATTCGTGCGGCACGCGAGTTTTTAAATACGGTGGAGCTTGACAATAAGCAAAAAATAATCGCGGGGCGTGTACTAAAGGAATTAAATGCGCGGTTTGATTTTCTGATAAACGTGGGGCTTGATTATCTTACATTGTCGCGTGCGGCGGGCACGCTTTCGGGCGGAGAAGCGCAGCGTATACGGCTTGCCACGCAAATCGGCAGCGGGCTTATGGGCGTGCTGTATATTTTAGACGAGCCGAGTATCGGTTTACATCAAAAGGACAACGCGAAGCTGCTGAAAACGCTTAAGGGTCTGCGCGATTTGGGAAATACGCTTATTGTGGTGGAGCATGACGAGGAAACGATGCTCAGTGCAGATTATATTGTGGACATAGGCCCGGGGGCGGGCGCGCATGGCGGAAAAGTGGTTGCGGCAGGTACTCCGCAGCAGATTATGGACAATAAAAAAAGCATTACAGGGCAATATTTGTCAGGCGTAAAGCTTATTCGTATTCCCGCAAAGGTCAGAAAACCTAAAAAGTGGATTACAGTTCGCGGAGCGCGTGAAAATAATCTTAAGAACATTGATGTACCCTTTCCGACGGGGGTAATAACGGCGGTTACGGGGGTATCGGGCAGCGGAAAGAGCACGCTCGTGAATCATATATTAAAAAAAGCGTCTATGCAGCGCTTTTATCATTCTAAGGATAGACCGGGGGCGCATGACGGCATAGACGGGCTTGAATATGTGGACAAGGTGGTGGATATTGACCAGTCGCCTATCGGTAAAACTCCGCGTTCAAACCCGGCTACATACACAGGAATTTTTGACCTTATTCGTGATATTTTCGCAATGACGCAGGACGCAAAGGCGCGCGGTTATCAAAAAGGACGGTTTTCCTTTAATGTTAAGGGAGGGCGCTGCGAGGCGTGTCACGGTGACGGAATCATTAAGATAGAGATGCATTTTTTGCCGGATGTGTATGTCCCTTGCGAGGTGTGTCACGGTGAGCGTTATAATCGTGAAACACTTGAGGTGCGCTATAAAGGTAAAAATATCTATGACGTGCTTAATATGACGGTGGAGGAAGCGTACAAATTTTTCGAGAATATTCCGCGCATAGAGAGCAAGCTTAAGGTGCTTGTGGATGTGGGGCTTTCGTATATAAAGCTGGGACAGCCGTCCACAACCCTTTCGGGCGGAGAGGCACAGCGCGTAAAGCTGGCAACGCATTTGTCAAAAAAACAGACGGGAAATACGTTGTTTATTTTGGATGAGCCAACTACAGGTTTGCACAGTGATGATGTAAAGAAGCTCGTGAAGGTGCTGAACCGTCTTGCGGATAAGGGGAATACGGTTATTGTTATTGAGCATAATTTGGATGTTATAAAAAGCGCGGATTACATTATTGATATGGGTCCTGAGGGCGGAGATAAGGGCGGCATAGTGCTTGCGATGGGTACGCCAAAAGAGGTTTCGGCGAATAAAAAGAGCTATACAGGGCAATATTTAAAACGTATATTTGATAATGCAACACCCGAACAATATTTACAGCCCAAGCATAAATGATAAAAAATGAGTGCGGCGGCAATCTGTGCGCGCGGTATACTTTGCAGATTAAGTACTGCACAAATCATTGTAAACTAAATTAAAAATAAAGGTTTACAATATGCAAACGTTTATGATATAATTTTGCTTAATGAACGGAGGTATTATTATATGGAAACGGTTGCAACGCCTAAAAAAACAACTACAAGGGATATTATATTGTGTGCGCTTTTTGCTGCGTTAATAGCGATCGGCGCATTCATAAAAATTCCGATTCCCTATGTACCTATTACTTTTCAAGGCTTTTTTGTAATACTTGCAGGCTTTCTCTTAGGACCTAAATACGGGCCTGTTTCCGTGTTGGTATATCTTGCGATTGGGCTTGCGGGGATTCCTGTTTTCACCGAGGGCGGCGGAATTATGTATGCGCTAAAGCCTACATTTGGCTATTTGATTGGTTTTGCAGTGTGCGCGTTTGTTGTAGGACTGCGGACGCAGAGCTTAAAAAAATTAAGTGTAGGGAATTTATTTTTAACGGGTATGATAGGGATGGTGCCTGTTTATGTTATCGGAACATTGTATCTGTATTTTATCATGAACTATACAATGGGGACACCTATAACGCTTTTAACTGCATTGTGGTCGGGTGTTATAATTTTTTTGCCTGCGGATATACTGCGTGCGTTGCTGGCGTCGTGGCTTGCAAAGCGTTTGATTCCGGTGCTCAAGAGATAATGAAAAACGGATAAGAAAAACAACAATGGGCGCGATATATCGCGCCCATTGTTGTATATATTATTTTGTATGGTTCGTGCTTTATACTTTCTTTTTACGCATAACATAAACCGCCGGATAAAGCCCGCCGGATTCAAATGTAGCGCGTCTGATTATATCAAAATGTCCTCCGGACTTAACAAGCCGTTCGGTGAGTTCCTTTTCCTGCGTATACAGCACGGCAAGCCCATCAGCGGTGAGTATTTCAGGCAAAATTCTAAAATATGATTGATAAAGCAGCTCGTTTTTAGTATGATTACCGATTCTGAGTCCAAAAGGCATATTGACGATAACTTCGTCATATTTTTTTGCCGTAAATTTCAAGCAGTCAATGTAATGAAATTGAGGATGCACATGAGCATAGCGGCTGTTTTCTTTTGCCGCTTCAATGGCGGTCATGTTTATATCCGCGCCCGTAAGCGAGTGGTGAGGATAAAATCCGCGTTCGTAAAGCATAGTGCCGCTTCCGCAGAAATTGTCGAGCACGCGCGCATCAGGGTTAAAATATTCGCTTGCGTATGCGCAAACGGTTGCCGCAACACCGGGGTTAATGCTCGCCGCAATAGCTTTTTTGCGATAGGAAAAGCGTTCGTCGGTAAGCGGATTTAAAAAGACCTGTGCGGTATCGCCGTCAATTTCGAGCAATATTTCAATAGAGTATGAGGAGGGCGTGTTTATCATCTCTTTCATTTCAGCTACACACTTTTTGATGATGTCAAGGCGCACCTCGTGCGAAACACTGCGCACCTCAAGGCGATAGCCCAAAACACCTGTGCGTTGTATTATGGCGTGTTCACGCTGAGCAAAAAACGACGGCAGCTCCGCTGTAGGAGAGGTGCCGAGATAAATATAAGCATCGGTAAATGCACGCATTTTGTAAATGTCATAAAAATCGGTAAGCCCTGAAACAGCAATATATCGTCCGAATTTTTTCGGCGAAAGCCCTGAATTTGTGCATTGTGCATATGTTACGTTGGTGTTAGGGGTGGATAAAGCCACAATGTCGCTGGGTAAAATGCGTACCGCTGCTTTTTTGCGAATGATGAAGCTTGCAAGCGCCTTGTCAAGCGCCGCTTTTTCCTCTTCACGATGTTTTTCGAGATCGCTGCGAAGCTGATAAGCATCCAAAAACCGTTTTGCCCGCGCGTTTTTTGCATTACCTATGGCAAGCAAATAAGAGGGCAGGGTAAACATTGTTTGCTCGTGCATTATTGCGTCTATAAGATCATCAAGGTATTCACACGCGCAGGTGTTGCCGATGATTTGTGCGGCGTGCATACGTACCTTTGCGTCACCCGTGCGCAGATGTTTTAAAATGCCGTCAATATTAGCTTTGACAAAATCGACCGCCCGTGCATCCGTATCTGCTATTATTCGCAGTGCGGCACGCGCATTTGCGCCTTTTGCCTGATTAAAAACTGTTTGCATCTTTCCCTCTTTAACAATATAGGAAAGACCTTCTTTGCGCTCCACTGCCGGAAGTGTGCTGTAATTTTCAACGAAATCCTGAATATTCATATTACTCCAATGCTCTCTGCGATAATGTTAAGTACGTTTCCGAGTCCGTCTGCTTCAGTACTTTGTGCCATGTTGAGTATAAGCTCTTGACGATGTGTCTGAAGCTCATCAAGTGCTGTTATTAAGGTTTCACGGTTCAAGTTTTCCTGCTCAAGAACCCTTGCATACCCGCGCTTTTGAAAATAAGCGGCGTTCAAAATTTGGTCGCCGCGGCTTGCGGATAAGGGGAGCGGAACAAGCAATGCCGGAAGCTTTAGTGCTAAAAATTCAAAAATTGCGTTTGCACCCGAACGCGAAAGCGCAAGGTCGGCAGCGGCGAATATATCGTTTAGGCCGTCCTCAATATATTCAAACTGCTTGTAGTCGGCAAGAGAATTAAGCGCAGGATTGAGCTTGTCGCGCCCGCGCAGATGAACAATGCTGTATTTTTCAGTAAGTTCATCAATTGCCGAATCCACGGCATCATTTATTGCTTGTGCTCCGAGAGAACCACCCATTATTAGTAACACAGGTTTGCTGCCGTTAAACCCAAGTTTGGCAAGTCCGGCTTGTTTGTTGCCGGATAAGAGGTCCAACCTTACAGGTGAGCCCGTGAGAATGCTTTTGCTGTCGTGTGCTGTTTTTGTGTCAAACGAAAGGCAAATTTTCTGCGCTTTTTTGATACACAGTCTGTTGGCAAGCCCGGGGGTATAGTCGCTTTCGTGTAAAATCACAGGAATTTTGAGCTTTGCCGCTGCCCATGCAACGGGCACAGATACAAAGCCGCCTTTGGCAAAAACGAGGTTCGGTCTAAGCTCACGCAGTATTTTTTTTGCCTGACCATAGCCCTTGATAATTTTAAAAATGTCGCTTATATTTTTTGCGCTCGCGTAGCGGCGCATTTTACCTGCTTCAATAACATGGTATGGAATATCGTGAACAAGTGTGTGTTCTATGCCGTCATTTGTACCTATATAGTGGACCTCAATTCCACGCTGCAAAAGCTTGGGAATCAGCGCAAGATTAGGGGTTACGTGTCCGGCACTGCCGCCGCCCGTCAAAACGATTTTTTTGTTCATAATTTACATACCTCAAGATAATTTTACAACTTTAATATTGTAGCATAACGTATGCAGTCCTACAAGTGTTGCACGCACAGCGAATATAACATATATGATGATAGTATTGTGCAAATTTGAAAACGCAGTAAAAAAGTTGGCAATTTGTAAGAATACTTTCATAGATATGCCGTTGATAATGACTTTTGTTTATGCTATATTTAGGATATACAGTAAAGTGATTGGCGGAAAGCGTGAGGGTATATATGAAAGTACTGATTTTGAGCATGACCGCAGGACAGGGGCATAATTCCACAAGCAAGGCTTTGCGTGCGGCACTGTTAAAAAAAGGACATGAATGTGATATTCTTGACACCTACAAGTTTCTGAATAAGGCTGTCGGCCTTGGATTTGATAAGGGATATACGGCTATGGGACGGTTTGTGCCTAAGCTGAATGAACGAATATATAAGGGCGCGGAAAAGGCAAACGGGCGCGCAGATATGAAGCTTTATTTTCCGTGGGCATTTGCAAATTTTGCTAAAAGTAAGCTGGAAAAATATGTAAACGAAAATAAACCCGATGTAATCGTATGCTCTATTGTGATGACGGCAATGCTCATTACCGCGCTGAAAGAGGCGGGAATGTATGATAACAGAATTAAGAGCATAGGCATTGTGACGGACTATGCGCTGCATCCGTTTTGGGAATACACCTCTATGGATTATTTTGTCGCGGCAAATGAGCTTATGATTCCGGAATTTACCGCGCGCGGTATTCCCGAAAACAAGATACTCACAACGGGTATTCCTATTGACCCTAAATATGCCAAGTCACTTTCGCGCAACGAGGCGCGTGCAAAGCTGGGGCTTGATATGAACAAATTTACAGTCGTGCTCACGTCAGGCGGAATGGGTTTTGCGGGCATGACACCTGTGATGACGGATATTGACCAAATGGAGAATGTGCAGCTTGTGGCGGTATGCGGCTCCAACAAACGCTTAAAAAGCAAGCTTTCCGCTATGAATTTTAAAAATGATGTGCAAGTGCTTGGATTTACAGACAATATGGAAGAATATATTGATGCGGCGGATGTTGTTGTCACAAAGCCCGGTGGGCTTTCCACATCAGAAACAATAGCAAAGTGTAAGCCGCTGCTGCTTATGAAGCCCATGCCGGGCGTGGAAAACATGAATTTGGCGTTTTTACTTAATAATTCACTTGCTGTGCATTGCAGCGAATATCAGTCGGTGAGAAACGTTATTAACCAATTGCGGCTTAATGATATGAAGCATCGTGAAATGGAACGGGCGCAAAAAAAGTGGGGAAGAAAGCACAGCGCGAAATCGCTGGCTGAATTTATAGAAAAGCTTAACAGTAAAACTTATATATAAAAAATTTATGTGAAGCGAGAGGAGTAACAAAAATGCAAAGATGTATGAAGTTTCAAGACAAGGTGGTAGTTATCACGGGCGCAGCGCAGGGTTTGGGGCAGGCGCTTGCACAGAGATGCTCAGATGAGGGCGCAAAGGTAGTTGTGGGCGACATGAACTATGACGGCGCAGTTGCAACAGCAGGCTTGCTTGCAGATGCTATTGCGGTTAAAGTAGACGTCACAAAATACGAGGACTGCGAAGCGCTTATCGGTGCGGCAGTGGAAAAGTACGGCAGAGTGGACGTGCTTGTTGCGAATGCCGCAATTGTTATGTCAAGCCCCATTGAGGAATTTGACCCTAATAAATGGAAGCTTGTAATTGATGTTAATTTGTGCGGTTTCTTTAACACCGTTAAGGCGGCAGTGCCTGTGATGAAAAAGCAGGGCGGCGGAAGCATCGTGCAGATAAACAGCAAATCAGGCAAAAAAGGCTCGGCAAAAAATTCAGCGTATGCTTCCTCTAAATTTGGCGGTATCGGTCTTGTTGAGAGTCTTGCGCTGGAGCTTGCGGCAGACAATATTCGTATAAATGCCATTTGCCCGGGGAATATGCTCGATAGCCCATTGTGGGTGAACAGCTTGTTTAAACAATATGCGAAAAATCAGGGAATTACCGAGGCGGAGGTGCGTCAGAAATATATTGACCAAGTTCCGATGGGACGCGGATGTCAATATGAAGATATTGCAAACTGTCTTGTGTTTATAGGAAGTGATGATGCGTCATATATGACGGGTCAGGCGCTGAATGTTACAGGCGGACAGCAAATGCAGCCATAATTTCCTGAAAATCGGCAAGTAATATCATAAAAGTTATAGGGATGCTCTAATGCAGCGTCCCTATATTTTTTTGTCGTTATTCCGCGTGATATTTGATTTTCGGGAGGCCTATGCCTTTGAATATTCCTAAAAAACGTAAGCCGAGAATGATTATAAAACAAATTGCGGTTATCCATTCACGCGTCAAAACTGTGTGTAAAAGATACATGACAATTGAGCCGCTGATACAGCACGCGGCATAAATTGTACCCGAAAAAATTATGGGCATACGCTGTACGAGTATGTCGCGCAGTATGCCGCCGCCACAGCCCGTAATGGTGCAAATAAATACGCAGGTGAGCATATTTCCGCCTTGATCAATAACCATTAACCCTGCCGCAGTCCCGAATGTTGCAAGCCCGAGCGCGTCGGCAACGTCAAGCGCGCGGCTCACGTTAAATTTGTGCAGTGTTGCGTGCCGCGAATAGATTTTGTTGAACACAAGCGCGGCTATAATGGCAATGCAGACGGTGACAATGTAAGAATAATTTGTAAAAAAGACAGGAATGCCGTTTTGCAGAAGAATATCGCGCAATATACCGCCGCCGCATGCGGTGGTGATGGCGAGCACGATTACGCCCATAAGGTCGAGATGCTTTTGCAGCGCGGCAATGACACCGGATACGCTAAATGCAAGCAGCCCTACAATTTCAAGCGCAGTAGGAAAAGTCGAAAGGATGTTTTCCAAAATAATGTTTCCTTTACATAAGTAAAAATTATATTTTTATTGTACTACAAAAAAGCGTCCGTGAATATCAAAAAAAAGCATCTCGCGATTGAGATGCTTTTTTGGTATTACTTTTGTATCAGTCTTTTAAACCCGCAGGCTTTTCAGGTGCTCTGTCGCACGGAACGTGTCCGCAGTTTCCGCACCCTTCACGGCCTTTGCCGTCTGTCGTGTCAAACTTTTTATCCATTGCGTGGTTGATAACTGCATTGAAAGGATAATGTCCGCAACCCCAAATTTCATCAGCGGTTGTTTTCCAATTTTCAGCAATCTTATCTGTTTTCGCGGTAAGCTTGTCCACGCCCTCAAGATCAAGGTCCTGCGTCGGATGTGCGCCGGATTCTTTAACAGCCTTGCGCAGACCTTCCGGGTTATCCAGCAACGGGCAGGGTCTTAACAGATTGTCAGAGAACGGCTGTCCCTCTTGATATTTACGGAAGAGCGGGCTGCCGAGCGCTTCTTCAAGCGTACACTCGTTGATATTGTGTGTAGCATAGTGAATAAAGGCGCATGGTTCACAGTCACCGTTGGAATTGATGTGGAAATAACGTCTTCCGCCGGCAATACATCCGCCGACATATTCGCCGTCATTCCAGAAATCCATGATGAACAATGGCTTATATTCGCGCATTTCACGCACTCTTTTGTACATATGCGCTCTTTGCTCGGGCGTAACACATAAATCCATTACTGCATCCTTGCCGATAGGCATATAGGTGAACAACCAGCCAAACAGGCAGCCGGCTTCAATCATGGTGTCGTTCCACTCATCACTTGAAATTGTTTTGTAGTTTTGGCTGTGATAACAAGCGGAATAGCCGAACGGAATACCGGCATTCTTCAAAAGCTTCATAGCTTTCATAACCTTGTCATAAGTGCCCTCGCCGCGGCGTGCGTCTGTTTCGTCTTTTGTTCCCTCAACGGAAATCATGAATGTGAAGTTGCCTACACGCAACAGATCCTGAACAAAGTCTTCGTCGATAAGCGTTGCATTTGTGAATGCACCGAATGCGCAGTCAGAATGCTTTTCAGCAAGACGGATGAGATCCTTTTTACGTACGAGAGGCTCACCGCCCGAGAATAGGTATACATAGATGCCAAGCTCTTTGCCTTGTGTAATAATCTCGTCCATTTTTTCATATGTAAGATTATAATGTTTGCCATATTCTGCTGCCCAACAGCCGATGCACTTTAAGTTGCACGCTGAGGTCGGGTCCATGAGAATTGCCCACGGAATATTGACGCCCATTTCTTTGCCCTTAGCTTGAGCAATCGGCATACCTTTTACCCCTGAATTCAGGAAAAAGTTCAGTATGAACCGCTTAAGATAGTTGGTGTTGACATCTGTAAGCACACGCTTCATCAGAATGCCCTGCCAAGTTTGCGCTTCCCACCAATCTTGGAAATTTTTTACGGAGCTATTCCAACGATTGCCTTTTGTAAAGCCGTCCGCCCATTTCAAGAGTTTGGGGAGATTCTTAACCGGATCTTTTTCCAGATACTTAAATGCCGCAGAAAACGCAACATTAGCACCTGCGCCCTTAATTGTGTTTTTTACACTTGCCATAATGAAACCTCCAAATAAGTCCTTTTTTTTATATGTATGATTGCACTAAATGATGTTTTATATTAAACGTCCTGTTTTAGGACGATTCACAACGCATACATTTACGGTTTTTAATACGAACCATAGTTCATTTAATAAAATAATACGGATTTTTGGCGCACTTGTCAAGGCGAAAAATCCCGCTTTAGCGCGCTAAAACGATATTTTGAGATTCTGTGAACGAGCGTTCATTTAAAAAATGCTTATTTATCGCTTTTTATGTATTTCTTAAAAAAATGTTCAAAATGAAAAATAAATAAATTTTTTTTTATTTTATCAGGAAAAAACAGGAAAAATGATAAAAATTATCAAAAACATTCACATTTTTGTTGAGAAATGAACATTTTAGTGTTACAATAATGAAAAACATAAGAATGCTGCGGGGACACTATTATATGAATACAGAAAGACGCGAAGAGATTAAAGAATTACTGCGCGAGCGCGGAGAAGTGAAGTTAAAGGATTTGGAACAGAATTTTTCAAATTGCTCAAGCATGACATTGCGCAGAGATTTAAAATATCTTGAAGATAATGGATATGTTAAGCGTACACGCGGGGGCGCTGTTGCAATGAGCAGGCTTTCCATTGCGGCAGAGGACATTTATTCCGAGCGTGCACTCGAAAACGTAGCAGCTAAATACACAATTGCAAAAAAAGCGCTGAAATTCATAGAGCGCGGGCGCTCAATTTATGTGGACGCGGGCACTACACTTATGCTGTTTACGCGTGAAATGGAGGATGAATACCTTTCGATTATGACGTCGGGCGTAAATATCGCTATGGAGCTTATAAAAAAGCAAAAGCCGAGCGTAACGCTTATAGGCGGGCAGGTAAATCGCAGTACAATTTCGGTATCCGGCATCAATTCCTGTAATTTTATACGCGAAGTGAATATTGATACGGCATTTATGGCGGCAAGCGGGTTTTCTATGGAAAACGGCTTTACAAGCGGAACTTACACGGAATGTGAGATAAAAAAAGAAGTTGTGAGCCGCGCGAGGCAAACCATTGTACTTATGGACAGTAAAAAAATTGACAAAATCATGCCGTTTACATATGCTTATATGGATGATATTGATGTGCTTATTTCTGATGATAACATAGACGAAGAGATTGTTAAGGAGGCGCGGCGTAAGAACGTGCAAATTGTATAGTATGTAATTGTGACGCATGAAACAAATCACTGTAAATACGTGCTTGTATTTTGGTGAGTGCGTTAATTTTAATCTAATGGAGGAAAACGAATGAAAACAAAGGCAGTAAGATTGTACGGAAAATCGGATCTAAGGCTTGAGGAGTTTGAATTACCGGAGATTACAGATGATGAAATGCTTGCAAAGGTAGTGTCGGACAGCTTGTGTATGTCGAGCTATAAGGCGGCGATTCAAGGCCCTGACCATAAGCGTGTTCCCGATGATGTGGCGGAGCATCCTGTGATTATCGGGCATGAGTTTTGCGGCGAGGTTGTAAAAGCGGGCAAAAATGTTGCGCATTTAGCAAAAGCGGGAGATAAATTCACAGTACAGCCGGCGATGTTTTATAAAGGGTCGTTGGAAGCTCCCGGATATTCTTACAATTATTACGGCGGCGATGCAACATACATTGTAATTCCGCCTGAAGTATTTGAAACAAATTGTTTTTTGAAATATGAGGGCGATGCGTTTTATCATGGGTCGCTTGCAGAGCCGATGAGCTGTATTGCCGGCGGCGCACACGTTAATTACCATACAAAGTTTGGCTCATATGAGCATGAAATGGGAATTAAAGAAGGCGGAAAAATGGCGCTTTTGGCGGGCGTAGGCCCAATGGGTCTCGGAACTATTGATTATGCGCTGCATTCGGATCGCCGTCCGTCGCTTTTGGTGGTAACGGATATTGACCCATTACGTCTTGCGCGTGCGGAATCGCTGTTTTCGGTTGAGGAAGCGAAAAAACAAGGCGTGGAGCTTCATTACATAAATACATCTGAAAAGGATGAAGCCTATGTAATGAGTATTTCGGGTGGCACGGGATATGATGATGTTTATGTAATGGCACCCGTGAAGCCTGTTGTGGAAATGGGCGATAATATTCTCGGAATGGATGGCTGCCTTAATTTCTTTGCGGGTCCGACCAACACAGAATTTAAAGCGGAATTTAATTTTTATGATGTGCATTATGCGGCAACGCACGTATGCAGCAATTCGGGCGGCAACACTGATGATATGCGTGATGTGCTGGAAATGATGAGCGACGGAAGACTTGACCCGTCCGTTATGATCACACATATAGGCGGGCTTAACTGCATACCTGAGGTAACGCTTGCACTGCACGATATTCCGGGCGGTAAAAAGCTCGTGTATACGCAAATTGATATGCCGCTTGCGGCGATTGATGATTTTGAGCAAATGGGTAAAACAGACCCGATGTTTGCAGAACTGGCAAAAATCATCAAAAAATCAAACGGGCTGTGGTCGGCGGAAGCGGAGAAGTATTTGCTCGCGCACGCAAAACCTATCGGCTGAATAAATTGTAAAAATGCAATTAAGTAATCTATGGGGCTTAAAATCTGTGAAATGCAGATTTTAAGCCCTTTAGTTTTGTATGGATACAATGTGTGCATAAAAAAGTTGCGTGAAAACTGTGAATTAGGATTGATATTTCAGCGAAAAACCGTTACAATGAAGAAACTTATGTTAA
>JAVXIJ010000026.1:0-15704 GCA_036648415.1 Christensenella sp. | reverse complement strand
AGGCTCTGTATTTGTGACAGTGGAGAATACGACTTATAAAAAAGCGTCAGGCGCTGCTTGGGAAGGCAAGCTTATTGACCGTAAAGAAATTCCGATTACAAGTGATTCAACGGTGATGAGCGCGGTTGTAGCGGCGCTTGACAGTGTGGGCGCGACGCAGGCGGGCGCAGATAAAAATTATATTTCAAGTATAAACGGATTGGACCAGCTGGCGGCAGGCAGCTACAGCGGTTGGATGGGTACGCTTAATGATTGGTTCTGCGACACAGGGTTTGGGGACTTTACAGTCGCAAAAGGTACGCTTGGCGATGGTGATGAGATTAGTATGATGTATTCCGTTACAGGTTCGGACCTTGGCGGAAGTATGTGGGGAAGTTCGACAGAAACAACCGTAAAAAACCTTGGTATAAGTGTAGGAACGCTTTCACCGATGTTTGACAAAGGTACAAACGCATATATGCTTAATGTGCCTGCGGATACAAGCTCTGTAAAGCTAACCCCTACGGCGACAGATAAGAATTTTCAGGTGCGCACAAGTGTCGCAGGAACGGAATATAAACGTTCAAAATCGATTCCGATTGATAATGGCACGGTTATAACCGTGAAATGCGGAGATCCTGCATGGCCGACAATGAACAGCGGAAGCTTTACGGCAACATCCTATACGCTGACCGTAAACAAGAGCACAGTGCCCGTGGTAACGTTTAATGTGACACCTGCGGATGCGGCGATTTTTGTTGCGGACGCGAACGGACAAAATATACCTGCAAGCAAGAATCTAAATGAATTTACTTTAGAAGCGGGGCAAACGTATACATATACAATCAGTAAATATGGATATGCAGCACAGCATAATGTAATTACGGCAAACGGACCGCAAACAATAGCGGCAGACCTTACGCCGTCACCTGCAAATACGCTTATAAAATATGATTCGGCATGGCCGTCTTTTCGTAATTCTTTAAACAATATGGGTATCGTGAGCGCAAAAACGCCGCGTACTGCCAATGAAACAGAATTGAAGTGGGCAACTCAAGTTGCAACAGGGTACAGCAATCCTGTATCGAGCCCTATTATTGTGGGCGACAAAATTTATGTGATGGTCGGAAGCAGCATTAAAAAGATAAACAAGGTTACAGGAGTGTTGGAAGCGACAACGGGAGCGGCGGTTGCTTCGGGCGGATATACTGTACAGCTTGCGTATGGCGAGGGTATGATATTTGCGCCGGTAAGTGATGGGAAAATACAAGCCTTTGATGCAAATACGCTGCAATCCTTATGGGTGAGCGAGCAGCTCGGAGGGCAAACGCTTACGCCGATTACCTATGCAAACGGTTATTTATATACAGGATTTAGCAGCAACGGTGCGTCTGCTGCATATGTATGTTTATCTGTAACGGATGAAGATACGACAAGTACAAATGAAGTGAAATACCCAACGTGGGTGCGTCGCGCGCCGGCTGCGGCGGCACAGGGCTATTATTGGTCGGGCGCGTGCGTAATCGGGGATGCGGTGGTGTTTGGTGTAGACAGCGGACTGCTGACATCATACAGTGCAACACAAAATAAAGAAATTGACACCTTGCAAGTGGAGGGAGATATTCGTTCATCGGTTGCCAAGGACGGGGACAGAATTTATTTTACGACAAAAGCAGGCAAGGTTTATTCGGTGCAGATGAATGCAGACGGAACCTTTAATGATGCTTCGGTAAAATCGGGACAGGCGGCAGGCGTTACAGAAAGCACAGGTACACCGGTTGTATATAACGGCAGGGTTTATGTCGGAGGAAGCGGCGCAAGCTTTAAAGAGGGAACTGTTGCAGTAATGAATGCGGCGGATATGAGCACGATTTATTCTGCGAAAACAGGCGGAAAAGTGCAATCTTCTGCTTTGTTTTCCACTGCATATGACAGTGAAACAGGAAAGGTGTACGCATATTTTACATACAATAATAAGCCGGGCGGTATAACGGTGTTAGAGGATTCTCCGGGGCAGACGGCTGCGCAAATAAGTGAGCTTTTTGTGCCGGAGGGTGATAAGGCGCAATACTGTATTTGCAGCCCGATTGCAGATACAGACGGCACGATTTATTATAAAAACGATTCCGGATATTTAATGGCTGTGGGGCAAAAGAACGTTAAGATAAACACAGCACCTGCACGGAAGGTCGGCATTGCGGAAGCTGCGAATGCGTCTGTAGTTGTCGGAAATGCTTATACGCTTGATTTATCAACAATTTTTGAAGACACGGATAATGACCCGCTTACCTATTCAGTGAGCATAAATGATGCGGCGGCGGTAAATGCGGCACAAAATTACAGTTATGCGGCGAGCGAAAAAGGCACGGTTAAGCTTACTTTTAAAGCAAATGACGGCAAGGAAAATTCTATTGACAGTTACACTGTTACCTTGACAATAAAAGCAACGGATGCAGAGATTTTGGCGGATATTAAAGGCGCGGTGGACGGTGTTAAGGTTTCGGGAACATCGGGGTTGAGTGTTCGCGAAACGGATTATGATGCAGACGGCAAGGAAGTATCGGTTACAAATATCAAACAGACATGGCAGCTTCGCATGAAACGTGCGGATATTGATATTGCGGTTATTACGAGCAGCAATGCAAACGTTGCGGCAGACGGAGCAATTACATTTACAGATACAAAGGTAAAAGGAAATGTGAATTTCCGATTTTCTAAGGAAGGTGTTTCCTATGAAAAGGAAGTGCTCATAACAATACCTAAGCATACAAAAACCGTGCAAGAGCAGATTGACGGTGCGGCGGCAATTTTTGCGGCAGATTCGGGCTTTGATGTGATCAAGGGTAAAAACACTGTAAAAACGGAAATCAAGGAATCGCTTAATTTACAAAAATCGCCAAGCAGTTATGGAGCGCCGCTTAGTGAATATTCGGATGTGCAGCTTTTGTGGACGAGCTCGGACACTAATGTTATAAATCCGCCGTCTTACGGCAGCAGTGCTGTTAAGGTGGTGCGCCCCGCAAAAGGGCAGCCTGATGCAAACATTAACCTTTCAGTTGAGATAAAGAAGGGCGATTATGCTACGGGTACTGCTGTTTCTAAAGTAGTGGTGATTGCGATTGTGGTTCCCGCGATTACTCAAGCGGAAGAGGACGTGGCTAAGGATGCTGTAGATGCGGCGCTGGCACGCGTGACATTTACGGGATTTACAGAAGTCGGAAGTGTTCCCAAGGCAGCCGTTGACAGTGCGGCACTTACTTATGATGTTTCTTTAAAGAACATGAATGACCTTATTGCAGCAGGCATGGTGGATAATAATGCTGTTAATAAAGCAATGGCAGTGGAGTGGACAACGGATGGCACTGCGGCGGACGGCAACTATTTGAGCATCAACAGTATGCGCTGTAATGTTATGCGTACGGTTGGAACGGCGGATAAACAGACAAACTTAATACTTAAATTAACCTATAACGGTTACAGCGGTACGAAAGCACTGCCTGTTACAATTAAGGGTATCAGTCAAGCTGAGGCAGATGCGGCAAATGCGGAAATGAAGGCATATGAAGGTGCAGTATTTGACGGCTTAAAGGATAAAAATACAGCTGCGGATTTTATTACGAGTGATTTGTTTTACGACAGGGCGGGAAACAGCAGAACGTTTTACAGAATACATAAGGAAAACGATAAGTTTGTTTATACGTTGAAAAACGGCTCGTGCCCTGCCAATGTGGGTGTGGAGTTTGCAAGCTGGACATCTTCTGATCCTACGGTAATAGGGGACACATTATATGGCGGAACTGCAAATTTGATGGAGCTGTTAAAACGTCCGAGCTTTGGTGAAAAGGCATTTGACGTGACGTTAAGCTCTGACATGAAAAGTTTGCGTTACGGAAACGTGAAAAATGCAGACGGAACGCCCGCTGTACCGACAATAAATGCTAAGCTGAAGCTTAGCGTGCCGGCGTTTACAAATGAGCTTCAGGCCCTTACGGCAGAGGGGGCTGCATTTGCTTTTGATGCGTCTAAGGACAGCTTTACAGCGGAACAGCCCGTCGGGATAAACACAATAAACATAAAAGCAATTGCAAAAGACCCCACCGCAACGGTCAGTATAAACGGACAGCAGCCAAACAGCGAGGGTGTGCTTGCGGTAGCTGTTAATAAAGATGAAAACACGGTGGTTACCATTGTTACGACGGTACAGCAGCACGCAAAAACCACTACACTTACTTTAACAGCGCCAAAACCACAGCCGCTGCTTACTGCGGCACAAACAAAAGCAATGCTTGATAAGCTTTCCGCGTATCAGTTAAAGACAGTTACGAACCCATCAGTGGGCACTACGAGCGGTGAATGGACGTTAATGGCGCTTGCGCGGTACGGTACGCTCAATGATAGCTTTAAGCAAACCTATTTGGGGAATTTGTACGGTACGCTTGAGAAAACAAACGGAGTGCTGGATAAGCGTAAATATACCGAATATTCACGCGTGACGCTTGCTTTGTCCGCACTCGGCATGGATGCGCATAATGCCGCGGGGTATGATGTGCTTGCGCCGCTCGCTGATTTTAATCAAGTGAAGTGGCAGGGCGTAAATGGTTCTGTTTGGGCGCTTATTGCGCTCGATACAATGAATTATGATGTACCCAAGCTTCCTTTAGGCTCGGTAAAAGTGCAGACCACAAGAGAGAAGCTTATAGATAATATTTTGAGTGAAGAGATAAGCGGCGGCGGGTGGTCGATGATGGGCAGCAGCAGTATGGCGGAGCCTGATATGACGGGTATGGCAATTCAGGCGTTGGCACCGTATTGCAGTAAAAATGCAGCTGTAAAGGCGGCTGTCGGTCGTGCACTTACAAAGCTTTCCGTTATACAAAAAGCGTCGGGGAGCTTTGGCAGCGCAGAGAGTGATGCACAGGTCATTGTTGCGCTTAATGCAATGAATATTGCGCTTAGTGATGCGCGCTTTGTAAAAGGCAATAAAACAGTGTTGGACGGATTGATGATTTATTATATTGGAGCAGAGGGTTCGTTTAAGCACATGAGTGCAGACCGCGGACCAAGCGCCATGGCAACGGATCAAGGTATGTATGCGCTGGTATCATATTACCGCAGTATTACAGGGCAGACACGGCTTTATGATATGACGGACATGATTCCTAAGCCCCCCACGCCGGATGTGGAAAAAACAGAGCGTGAAGCAGTGATTGCGGGGATTAACGCATTGCCGCAAACATTGGGAATGCGCGATAAGGCGGCGGTGAACGTGCTTATTGTGCGCTTGAGCAAGCTGTCTGATTTTGACGGAAAAGCTTCATATACGGCTAAGCTTAATGCTGCAAAAGCAACAATAAGCGAGATAGAGCAAAAGACAGCGGCGCTGGATGAGGCTGTGTGGAACAGACTTGACCCGCAGAACATTACTAAAAATGACGAGGGAACAGTTGCGGAGTTAATGGCGATATACAACAGTATTGCCGATGCGGACAAGAAATATCTTATGTATGCGCAGGATTTGCTGACTGCGCAGGGAATTGTGGACACGCTTAAAGGCCGTGTGATTCCGAGTAAGGTTTTTGAAAACATAGCAGGCAGTGATGTGAATTATTTGTATGAAGATGCGTCGGAAGGCTATGCATACACAATCAGTATAAACGGAAAGAATGTGCTGAATTATGAAGATATGAATGCCGTGATAAATGTCGGCAGTGCTGACGCGGGAAAAATTATGGATGTGATGACGAATGCCTATTGGCTGACGTTAAAGCATAACGGAACGCTTCCGGCAAAGGTATCGGTGAGCACTGAGGTGGGTGCAGAGGATGGAGATTATGTGCTTTACCGCGCTGAGGGCAATGAAATACAAAGGCTCGGCGATGTAACCGTAAAAAACCATAGGTTGTCTTTTGATACGGATAAGGGCGGAGCATATTTTATAAATGCGGAGGTTGAACCTAAAAAAGCAGGAGATAAAGAGCAGGAGCAAAAGGTTGCCGCAGGTGATAAGGTTAAAAAGTCCATATTCGAGGAAATTAAAGGCAAGGATATTAACATTAAGATAGAAGGAAAAACAAAGTCGGGTATATCGTATTCAATGATTTTCAACGGTATGGATATTAAAAATCCGGCGGATTTTGATACGTCCATGACGCTTGAATCTGAAAATGAGGGCTTTATCAATCAGCTGGCGGATAATCCGTTTATACTGCATTTTGCGTACAGCGGTAAGCTCCCGGGGAAAATGTTGGTGGAGCTGAGCGGGCTTGCATTGCCTGACGGAGATTATCTGTTGTTTTATTACAACGAAGATGACGGGCGCGCGGAGGTAACACAAAAAATAACTGTTAAGAACGGCAGCACAAAATTCTTTTTGGAGCATTGCAGTGATTACTTTATTGCAAAAAGTGCGAAAAAATCCTCTATTGCCGAGCTTAATGCGGTAAGCGCACAAAAGCCGCCCGTGGCGGAAGCAAAAAGTGCGCAGGCGGAAGCAGATGAAAATGAAAGCTATGATGTAGTGCAATATACGCCGCAGGGGCAATTTCCGTGGGCGGTGTTGATTGTAATTATAATCGCGGCGGGCGCGGCAGGTGCGTTCTTTATTGTGCGCACGGTGCTCAAAAAGCGAGGAGAGCAATAATGAAAAAAAGAATTGCGATATTTTTTGTAATATTTGCTGTGATAGCCGCTATGCTGGTGGGGTGCAAGGTGGTAACACCTGATGAGGCGATGACGGAGGCAGCACAGAAGAGCATGGCGACACAAGCGCCGCAGGCAACACAGGCAGCGCAGGCGTCCGCGAGTCCTGCTGCAAGTGCGGACAGCTATAATGTTGCGGATGTGGACAGCCATGCAAAGAGCGTCAGTGATGCCGAGTATCAAAAATATTTGAATGAGGCAAATACACGCAGCGTGGAAGCGGGCGCACCCAAGGATAAATACGGCACAGAGCCAATACCGGAGGGAATGCCGGCACCGCAGGAATGGCAGGACGCAGCTGTCGATAAAACTGTTTCAAAAACGTGCACGTTATATATAGAATGTGCAACAATACTTAACAATATGGATAAGTTTAATATGGACAAGGCGGAGGTGTTGCCCACTGACGGAGTGGTTTATTCCGCTAAAAAGGTGACATTTTATGATGGTGAATCTGTGTTTGATGTGCTGCTGCGCGAAACGCAGAAAAACCGTATCCATATGGAATATTCCATGACACCCGGGTATAACAGCAACTATATTGAGGGGATAAATAATTTGTATGAGTATGATTGCGGGGAGCTTTCAGGCTGGATGTACAGCGTAAACGGATGGTTTCCGAATTACGGATGCAGCAGATACAGAGTTGCGGAGGGGGATAAGATAGAGCTTCATTATACCTGTGATCTCGGTCGCGACCTCGGAACGAGTTGGGTTAAGTAATGAAAGATACATTTTCGGCGTATCACCCAAGTATCAATTTCATATATTTTACATTCGTTATTTTGGTGACAATGTTTTTGTGGAATCCTGTGCTGCTTGCGATTTCGTTTGCGGCGGGTATGGTTTATTCGATTTATTTAAACGGAAAAAAGGCGGTTAAGTTTAATTTGTTGGCGTTGCTCCCTATGATGCTGATAGCGGCGATTATAAATCCGCTGTTTAATCATGAGGGTGCAACGATACTTTTGTACGTGAACAACAACCCCATTACACTTGAATCCATTTGGTTTGGAATCGCGTCGGCGGTGATGCTCGGCGCGGTTATTTTGTGGTTTTCATGCTATAACGCCATAATGACGTCTGATAAATTTGTGTATTTGTTTGGGCGGGTGATACCGTCTTTATCACTTGTTTTAGCTATGGTGCTGCGCTTTGTGCCAAAATATAAGGCGCAAATAAAGCGTATATCCAATGCGCAGAGATGTGTGGGAAAGGATGTGCGGAGCGGAAATTTATTTATGCGTATCAGGAACGGTATGATGATATTGTCGGTTATGATGACATGGGCGTGCGAAAATGCGATTGAAACGGCGGACTCTATGAAGTCACGCGGGTATGGGCTGCGCGGAAGAACGGCATATTCGATATATAGGTTTGACGCGAGGGATAAGTCTATGCTTATTTCTATGGTGTGCTTGCTGTTGCTTGTGACGGGGGCAATGCTGTTCGGAGCAGTATCGGTGCGTTATTTCCCGTCATTTAAAATGAGTGATGTGACAATATTGAGCGGCGTTGTGTATGCCGCTTATGCCGCTGTGTGCTTTTTGCCGATATTGACAGACATAAAGGAGGACATTGTATGGCGCTCTTTGAGATCTCAAATTTAACCTTTACTTATCCTGATGCAGCGCGCGCGGCGTTGAAAAGCGTTGAACTGCGTGTTGAAAGCGGAGAGTTTGTTGTGCTTTGCGGAAAATCAGGCTGTGGGAAAAGTACGCTTTTACGGCATTTTAAAACGGTGCTTACGCCGTTTGGAAAGCGTGAGGGCGGGATAAGCTTCCATGAAAAGCCGCTTGAAGATACAGAACAAAGAGAGCAGGCTGAAAAGATTGGCTATGTTCTGCAAAATCCCGAAAATCAGATTGTAACGGATAAGGTGTGGCATGAGCTTGCATACGGGCTTGAAAGCCTCGGGTATGATAATAATACGATACGGCTTCGAGTTGCGGAAATGGCAAGCTTTTTTGGTATACAGGAATGGTTTCACAAAACGGTATTTGAGCTTTCAGGCGGACAAAAGCAGCTTTTGAATTTGGCTTCTGTAATGGCAATGCAGCCGGAGGTGCTTATACTTGATGAGCCAACTTCTCAGCTTGACCCGATTGCCGCCGCAGATTTTTTAGGGACAGTTAAAAAAATAAACAGTGAAATCGGTACAACGATAATTTTGTCGGAGCATAGGCTGGAGGAGGCGCTTCCGATGGCGGATAGGGTGTTGGTAATGGAGGACGGGAAGGTGATTATGGATTCTGTGCCCGCACAAGTGGGTGTTCGATTAAAGGCAATAGATAACCCCATGCTTGCGGCAATGCCCGCACCTATGCGTATTTGCCTTGAGCTAATGGAAGAGGGGAATGAATGCCCTGTTACGGTACGTGACGGAAAACGTTTTTTAGATAATTATGTGGGGGCTCTAAAGCCGCAAAGCGTGCAAATAAAAGAACGTACTAAGGGTGAAAATGTAATAGAAGTTAAGGACGCATGGTTTAGATATGAAAAGAATGACAAGGATGTGCTGCGTGATTTTTCACTTGAGGTAAAAAGCGGTGAGCTGTATTGCATTGTGGGCGGAAACGGCACAGGAAAAACGACGGCGCTTAATGTAATAGCGGGAATAAGTAAGCCATATCGCGGCAAGGTGAAGCTATACGGAACGGATGCCTCAAAACACAGTGACTTATTTTGCGGGAAATTAGGAGTGCTTCCGCAAGACCCGCAGTGCTTGTTTGTTAAAAAAACCATAAAAGAGGATTTGTCGGAAATGCTCTTTAACGCGCCGCAAACTTCTGCACAAAAGGAAGAACGTGTAATGGAAATTGCACGGCTTACGGAAATTACGGAGTTTTTGCAAATGCATCCTTATGATGTCAGCGGAGGCGAACAGCAACGCGCGGCACTTGCAAAGGTGCTGCTCACCGACCCTAAAATATTGCTGTTGGATGAACCGACAAAGGGTATGGACGGTTTCTTTAAACAAAAATTTGCGCGTATTTTACAAAAACTCAGAAAAATGGGCGTTACAGTTGTTATGGTTTCGCATGATATTGAATTTTGCGCTGAATATGCGGATAGGTGCGCGCTGTTTTTTGACGGCGGAATTGTTACGGAAAGTGACCCGCGCACGTTTTTTGCAGGAAATAGTTTTTATACAACGGCAACTAACCGAATGTGCAGACATTTGATGAAAGAGGCTGTAAGCGTGGAGGACGCGGTTTCGTTATGCAGATACGAACAATAAAAGAAGATACAAAGCTTTCTAAAAGAACGATTGCAGCGGCAATTATGATATTGCTGTGTATTCCGCTGACGCTCGCTGTCGGGATATTTTGTTTTGAAGACAGAAATTATTATCTTATAAGTATTATAATTGTTGCGCTTTCCATAATCCCGTTTGCACTTGTTTTTGAAAGCAGAAAACCGCAGGCAAGGGAGCTTGTGATAATAGCGGTATTGGTGGCAATAGCGGTGGCGGGACGTGCGGCATTTTTTGCTGTGCCGCAGTTTAAGCCGGTGGTGGCTATAGTAATCATAGCGGGAGTGTGCTTTGGCGGAGAGGCAGGATTTATGGTGGGGGCTGTAACAGGCTTTGTTTCCAATTTTTTATTTGGACAGGGGCCGTGGACACCGTGGCAGATGTTTGCTTTTGGTATAATAGGATTTTTGGCGGGAATTCTGTTCAAAAAAGGAGTGCTTCCCAAAAAAAAGCTTCCTCTGTGCATTTTCGGAGGAGTCGCTACGCTTGTGATTTACGGTCTTATTATGGATACTGCATCATTGCTCATGTTTTCACAGACCGCTACATGGCAGTCGCTTCTTGCGATGTATGCAACAGGATTGCCGTTTAATTTGATTCATGCGGCGGCAACGGTCGTGTTTTTGCTGATTTTGTCAAAACCGATGATTGAAAAACTTGACAGAGTAAAAAAGAAATTTGGGTTGCTTGAACCATAATCAGCAGCAAAAAAAGATATATAATCGTTAATTAGTTAAATTGCATTAAAATACATCATTAAAACCTACATAAAGCGACAGCATAGACGAATGTGTAATGTTACTATTATATGTATAAGTATAAGTAGGTTACATATGAAGAAAGAATGTATAAGTGCAAGCCTTAACAAATATCCGCCGTTCCTTTCGGCTGAGGAAGAAAAAACGGCAGGAGAGCAGCTCAAATTCGGAGATGTTCATATAAAAGAGCTGCTGATAGAGCATAATTTGCGTATAGTTTTTTTTGTTGCACGAAAATATGCAGGGAAAAAGGCTGATTTTGAGGATTTGATGTCGGTGGGAAGCATTGGACTTATAAAAGCGGTAAACAGCTTTGACTCTTCTAAAAATATACGGTTTGCTACATATGCTTCAGTATGCATAAGAAATGAAATACTTATGTATCTGCGTAAAACGCGTAATATAGAAGAAATACCCTTTGAGGATAATGTTATAAGCGACAATATGCTCGGGATAAATGAAGATACAGTTTGGCAGGAAACGGAGCGCCGTGCTATTTATAAGAACGTGGAAGAGCTCACAAGCTTGTTATCACCCTCGCAACGCAAAATTGTTGTATTGCGTTTTGGTTTGTTTGGTGAAAAAGAGAGAACGCAAAAAGAAGTTTCGGAGATTGTAGGCGTTTCGCAGTCATGCGTTTCTAAAGTTGAGAAAAAATTCTTGAGATTATTAAGAGAAAATATGGTAGATGACTGTATACACTGTGAAAAAAGGTGATTTACTGCGTAAAATGTGATATAATCATTACAATAAATCTTAGTAGCTGCGGAGGAAAAACGTGTGAAGTGTATTTATTGTGATTTTCCGGAAAGTAAGGTTGTGGATTCGCGCCCGGTTGATGATGGAACGTCCATTCGCAGACGCAGGGAATGCTTGAAGTGCGCGAAGCGTTTTACGACGTATGAAAAGGTCGAGAGTTTGCCCGTTTTTGTGATTAAAAAAGACGGAAAGCGCGAAGTATTTGACATAGAAAAGATTAAAAAGGGTATTGTAAAGGCGTGCGAAAAGCGCGAGGTGTCTTTTCAGGATATTGAAGAACTGATTAACGAAATAGAGCGCAGCGTATATAATGCTCCGACTCAAGAGATTACATCTCATGAGGTAGGCGAGCTTGTGATGAACGGGCTGAGGCGGCTGGATGAAGTTGCATATGTGCGTTTTGCATCTGTTTATCGCCAGTTTAAGGATATTAACACGTTTAAAGAGGAACTCAATAAATTGTTGACGGAGAAATAAATGAACGCGTTTGAAAAAAAAGTTAAGCGCGGTTTTTTGTTGCAGAAAAAAAACGGTGTTGCATATCTTACAATTCCGGCTTTTACAGAAGCGGGATTTAAAAAACATTGCTATACCACACGCATAGGCGGGGTGAGCGGTGGGTGTTATTCATCCTTGAATTTGAGCAAAACCAGAGAAACGAGCGTGGAAAACAAGGAAGAAAATTACAGACGTGTGTGCGGTGTGTTAAATGTGCCGTATGATACGCTTACTATTGTAAATTATGCGCATGGGGATGGTATTTATTCTGCGGATGTAAGTGATGCAGGCAAGGGAATTACACGTGTAAGTGATTTGCCGATGTGTGATGCAATGATAATTCATCAAACGGGAATTACTGCGGTGACGCTGCACGCTGACTGTGTCCCTGTTTTTTTTGTTGATAAAAAGCAGCGGATTGCTTGCGTGAGCCATGCAGGGTGGCGGGGCGTATATGCCAAGTTGCCTGCCAAGATTGCGCGGGAATTTCAGCAGAAACGGAATACAGCGCCAAAGGATTTACTTGTGGGAATAGGCCCGCATATAATGAAGGAGAATTTTGAAGTGCAAGAGGATGTTGCGCGGTTGTTCACAGAAAAATTCGGCGCGGAAACGGTTGAACAAAAAGACGGGAAGCTGTTTGTGGATTTACAAAGAGCAATTTTGTGCCAGCTGGAGGAAGCGGGAGCAGAAGCAGAAAATGTAACCTGTGCAGATTTGTGCACATATGATAACGAGGATTTATTTTATTCGCACCGCAGAGATAACGGACAGACGGGTGCAATGGGTTCGTTTTTCAGCCTTGATTGAAAAGTGTTTCACGTAAAAATTAACGGTTTATAAATTAACCGGAGAGAATTTTGATAAAAGAAGGTAAACGTGATGGAAAATGTGTATTTGGATTATGCAGCGACGACCTATGTTAAGGATGAAGTGTTAGAGGCAATGATGCCTTATTATAAAGAACATTTTGGAAATCCATCAAGTATGTATGAAATGGGCAGATACGCGAAAAATGCGCTGGATCGTGCACGCGAGGATGCGGCAAGGTGCGTGAACGCTAAGTTTAACAACGAAATATATTTTACGGCGTGCGGCACGGAAAGCGATAACTGGGCGCTTTTAGGCGTGATGCAGGCAAACAAGGCTAAGGGTAAGCACCTTATAACGACCGCGGTGGAGCACCATGCGATTATGGATACGGCGGCTTATTTACAAAAGCAAGGTTATGATGTAACCTTTTTGCCGGTGGATGAATATGGCATGGTCAGTGCGTCTGCGGTGCGCGCGGCTATTCGTGAGGATACTGTGCTTGTGTCGGTTGTATATGCCAACAATGAAGTGGGCACAATCAATCCCATTGCAGAAATCGGAAAAGTGACGCGCGAGGCGGGGGTGCTTTTGCATACGGACGCAGTGCAGGCGGCGGGGCATTTGCCGCTTGATGTGCAGGCGGATAATATAGATTTGTTGTCAATATCGGCGCACAAGTTTTATGGGCCGAAAGGCATAGGGATGTTGTATGTTCGTAACGGCGTAAAGATTGAGCGGTTTATGCACGGCGGCGCGCAGGAAAGAAGAAAGCGCGCGGGCACAGAAAATGTACCCGAGATTATCGGACTTGCAAAGGCATTTACAATAGCAACCGAACAGCTTGAGGAAACGAATAGGCGCTTAACAGAGCTTAGAGATTATATGATAAGCGAAATTATGCGTAAGATTTCCAATGTGAAGCTCAATGGGCATCCGACAAAAAGGTTGTGCAATAATGTGAATATTTCACTTGAATTTATTGAGGCGGAGGCGTCGCTTTTATGTCTTGATATGGCAGGAATTTCGTGCTCAAGCGGTTCGGCGTGCGCGAGCGGTTCACTTGAATCATCCCATGTGCTTCTCGGAATGGGAATACCGCCCGAGATTGCAAAGGGTGCGCTTAGATTTACTATGGGCGAAACCACAACAAAAGAGCAAGTTGATTATACTGTAAATGAGCTTGTAGAGCTAACTGAACGATTGAGAAAAATATCGCCTTTGTCTAAATAGAGGCATGTAAAAAGAAAAGAGGGAAAATTATGTATTCAGAAAAATTGATTAAACATTTTAAAGACCCACATAATGTGGGCGTTATGGAGGATGCGGATATTGTAGGCGAGGCGGGCAGCCCAACATGCGGGGACACAACTACCGTGTACATTAAGTTAGACGGAAAGGTAATCAGCGATATTTCATTTCAAACCTATGGCTGTGCAGCGGCAATTGCCAGTTCAAGCATACTTACAGATATGGTTAAAGGAAAGACCGTTGAAGAAGCTTTGAAAATTACAAAAAATGATATTGTGGAAGAATTAGGCGGTATGCCCGCAGAAAAGGTGCATTGTTCCTTGCTGGCGGAGGATGCGCTTAAGGCGGCGCTTAATAAAGTGCTTGCACAAAACAAATAGCATTTTACTTTCGCTTGAGTTTAGGCTATAATGAAATTGTAGCAGACACAATGAATGGAGGCGGGGTAATGGCGGATTTAGATAAAACAATGCAGTTTAATTTCGACAAGGAATTGGAAAATCCTGTGCGCGGAATTATACGTATAGTAAGCGAAGCAATGCGCGAAAAGGGATATGATCCGGTGAATCAGCTTATCGGTTATATAGTTTCAGGCGACCCGACTTATGTAACGGGATATAAAAATGCGCGATCGCTCATAGCGAGTGTGGATCGAGATGAACTGTTAGAGGAGCTTGTAAGTTACTATATAAAACAAATGTAGAGAAATAAAGCACGCCTGTTATTATTGATTTCGGGCGTGGCTTTTTTTACGCAGGAATGTATGCTGATTTTACATAAGGGAGATATTAGTGGGTAGAATTTTAGGCTTAGATGTCGGGGACGTGCGCATCGGCGCAGCAATGTCGGACTTGCTTATGATTACGGCGCAGGGCATTGAAACATATACACGTAAAGATATTGATGCAGATATGCTGCATTTTTGCGAGTTGATGGATGCGCAGAACGTAGATACTATTGTTTGCGGTTTGCCGAAAAACATGAACGGGACAATCGGTGAGCAGGCGGAAAAGGTTCAGGCGTTTGCGGAAAAGCTCAAGGAAGCAAGCGGACGCAAGCTCATTTATTGGGATGAACGTCTTACGACAAAAAGCGCGCACAGAACGCTTATAGAGGCGGATATGAGCCGTAAAAAGCGAAAAGCTGTGGTAGACAAGGTTGCCGCGGTGTATATATTGCAGGGTTATATGGACAGTCTTTAAGAAATAGCTATAAAAAATAAAGGAGTAAATAACATGGCTGAAGAAGAAATTGAATTGATTGAAATGCAGGATGAAGACGGAAATGTTTTGAAATTTGAGCATTTGCTCACATTTGAAGTGGACGACAATTTTTATGTTGCGTTTACACCTACTGAAAAGATGGAAGAGTTTGATGTGGACGAAGTTCTGATTATGCGCGTCAAAGAGGATGAAGAAGGCGATATGTATTTGCCCATCGAAACTGAAGAAGAGTTAGATGAGCTTTGGGAAATTTTCCAACAGCTTTATTATGAAGATGAAGAAGATGAAGAAAACGATACTGATAAAGAATAATGTATAAAAATTGAATAAAATATCGTGGTAACTATTGACAGACGCGTCTGTTTATAATAGAATAATAGACGCGCTGTTAATTTAGCGCAAAAGATGTGTGGGAGTATAGCTCAGCTGGGAGAGCATCTGCCTTACAAGCAGAGGGTCACAGGTTCGAGC
>JAVXIJ010000025.1:4867-16378 GCA_036648415.1 Christensenella sp. | reverse complement strand
GATAATAGACGTTCGTTTCAACATGCCCTAATTCAGCTTAGCCGCTAAATATTTTTCTCTAATATCTTTAATCAGAGTTTTAAATAATTCTTCTTTGTTTGTATTAGATTTCAAACCCGGAGAAGAATTCACTTCGCCAACCACATATCCCTCTTTACCCATCAGCAAATCAAGCCCTGCAAAATCAAGACCACTTGCTTTTGACGTTTTTTCGCTCAATTCAAGAATTTCATCGGTCAACTCAACTGATGTAAAGCTTCCCCCCTGTTTCATATTAGAGCGAAATTCATTAGGATCGCCTGTTTGTCGTTTCACCGCGTACTGTGCTTTGTGGTTCACAGTCACCACTCGAATGTCGAACCCCTTGGAGGTTTCAATATATTCTTGTGCAAGAAACACATTCTTACTGTCGCGCGCATTTTTCAGCACATTCTCAAGCTCTAATTCTGTGCGCACCAGCATAACACCCTCGCCGCCAAACCCATTGTCCGGCTTTACCACCATCGGCAGACCCGGTGAATGGATCAAGACCTCCTTCGTGACGCTCGGAAAAATGGGGACCGTTTTAATAATAGGCAGCCCTGCCTTGGCCAATACTTGGTATGTGGCAATTTTACTCATTGCAATGCTTTTTGCTTTCATATTGTTATATGCAAAGCACCCCAAAAGGTCTAACTGATCTCCAAGCATCTTCATATTCAAATCATAGTCGCCAAGCATCATATAAACATCGGGCGGCGCCACTTTTTCCTCTTTGATAAACAACTGAGGGGGCAACCCCGAATCAAGGGTAAAGCGAAGGTCGCCTAAAAAAACCAACCGCACTCCCTTGGGTATTGCAACGCTTGATTGAAATAGCTGCGTCGTTCCTTTGTTTGAAATTCCTTCTCCTACGATAAACCATATATTCAAAACACTATCCCTCCTATTTTTGCCAGCTTTTATCCGGCATATCGCTTATCACCACAGGTATCTTTACTTGCGCCGCAGTTGCGTTTTCTTTGGTGTACTGCTTGATCAGCATCTCGCCAAAGCCTTCCTTCATCACAACAACGCGCAAAGGCTTTAATAGCTTGTCCCTGTAAATCTTATACTGCGCAAGCTTCGCGCACAAGCCTTGCTCTATCATTTGCTCAAGCTGCTGCTGCTTGCCCTGCGCTTCAATACACACAACATAACGTTGCTCTGCATGATTTGGATATACCTGCACACATTTTAAATGAATATCATGCTCCTTTAAAATCTGATGGATGCAATCGCTCAAATGACTGCCCGCAATTTTTTCCTGCCCAATGCTCGCCACGTCGGAAAGCTTTGTCACAAAATAAATGTTGGGCGTATCTCCGGTGAACCCTTCCACTTTGATTAAGTCTTTTAGCCTATATCGATATAACCCCGCATATGTAGTAATTACAATTTCATATGTTTCGCCGTCTTTTAATTCATGCGCCCGCAAAATTTCTTGCCCGCCTTGTGGTATAAATTCAAAGAATCCACTAAAGATACTCAGCGCGCCCGCAGGTGTGCCCGGTTTTAGCGGAATGTTCATTTTTGTTTCCGACGCGCCATAACCCACATCCATAAACTTTACTGTTTCGCTCAGATAATCGCGCACTTCATGAACATACTGACCAACCGATCCACCCAGCCAAAAACCTGCAACCTTCAAATCCGGCCAATAATACTTGGGAATAAACTGTTGCTTTTCAATCAACATCTCAAGCTCCGCCGCCCTTTTCGGGTTTGGCTGAAATAGATGGCTCAGCTCATTTTTAAGGTGTTCCGGCACTTCGTATGCGCATACGCCCTCTCTGATGTGTTCTGTCAGCAAGCGCGCATTTTCTATACCAAAATCTATGATTTTACGAAACATCAGCGCATTGTTTCCAAGCACAGCGCTCATATCGCTATGTATCAGCGAGCAACGCAGCATCATATAAATAAGCTGCTCCCCATCAAAATAATTCGCCAAATCCAAAGGATATGCAATGGACTCTTTTAGCTGCGGGTTCACCATCTCGCCCGTGCGCCCCGAAGCAGTGCCGCGGGGAATACCGCCCACGCTTTTATCGATCGATGATTTATTCGCAAAAACAAAGATTCTTTTTGCCACATTTTTAGAAAACAACATAAAGTTTTCGGCATTTCTTGCTTTTGAAATCGCGCTTCTTGCTGTACTTTCTCGCTGGCTTTCGGGAACATATTTAAAGCCTGAGGTTGTTCCTGACGTCCTATAAAAAAACACCGCTTTGCCCGGGAACAAAATATCGCTTTGCCCTTCCTCGAGCTTGCGTACATCAGCTTCATAATCGTCCCAATCCGTGAGTGGCATTTGCTTGCAAAATTCATCCACTGTTTTGATGGACGCAAACCGATGTTTTTTGCCAAACTCCGTGTCTTTTGCTGCACTTAACATTTCAAGCAATACCAATTCTTGAGTTTTCGCACAATTCTCATACAAACCATGCACGCCTTTATAAAACGCAAGATCATCGAGGCTCAACAGTACCTCGCTGAGCTGCTTCGTTTTTGCGGCTTCAAAAAGCTTCAAAAGCTGCCAATGCGGCACCGGATGCCTAAGTAGTTCTTTTCCCACGCTCTTCAAAAAAACAGATACCAAATCTTTTTTGCCAAGCCAAGAATCAAACCCTGCGGACGAATTGACTTCGCCCACCACAAAGCCATCCTCTAAAAACAAAAGATCTATCCCCGACATTAAAAGCCCAATCGCCTTTGAGACTTTATGACACAGCTCCTTTATTTCGTCAGTCAGTGGATATTCCTCCGCGCTGCCTCCAACCTTTAGGTTCGAGCGAAATTCGTCTTGATTCCCCGCCGTGCGACAAGCAGCAAATACCGCCTCGTGTCCAATGGTAATCACGCGTACATCCCGCCCTTTCGAGGTGGAAACATACTCCTGCACCAGCATAAGCGCATCAGACTTTTTGATTCGCTCCAGCACTTTTTCAAGCTCTTCTTCGGTCATGATCAATTCTACGCCCTCGCCGCCAAAACCATCATCCGGCTTTATCACCATAGGCAGACCGATCTCTTTTATGAGTGTTTTTTGAGACATATTCTTGTGAAAAACCAGTGTCTTTACAATAGGCAAGCCTTCTTTTGCCAACACCTGATAGGTCGCGATTTTGCTCATGGCAATATGTTTTGCCTCTACCGGGTTAAAGTTTAATACCCCCAGCCTCTCCAGATGCTTTGCAAAAGGAAACACAAATCCTCCCTCCGAATCGGCAATCATAAAGAAATCAGGCGGCGTTGTCTCTTGTTCATTGACCCATATTTTTGCCGGCAAATGATAATCGATCGAATACGCGACATCGCTGCAATTTATAATTTCAAATTTGTGCTCGCCCATATCTACAGTGTCGAGCAGCCTTTGCGCGGACTGATCAAACTTTCCTCCGGTTAATAACCAACCTTTCATTTTCATACCTCCTGTTATTCCGTATCAATAAGTGAGAAGAAGAATTTCTGACGCACAATCGTGTCGATCAAACGTACAGGCTTAAGCTGATTTCCTGAAATTCCCCTCATAATCATAAGGTCTCGATAAAGCGCAAAGCTTTCGCTTTGCAGCAAATGGATTTTAAGCGGTGCCAGAATTTTTTCCGCTACTTTTTTCCCATAAGACGGGTTGGCAATTGCCATTTTTTCTTCCATCACATCCCTGATTTTCTGCCGATCCTTGCCTTGTTTAAACTGTTCCCCTTCAATAAAAATGACATATTTCGCAGGGAAAGTATCGGTATCTGCATATGCGCTGTATTCCACCGGCTCAAAGCCGCACGCCTTCGCTGTTTCTTTCACCGCCCAACCAAGCGCCTCATCGTTCGTTTTTTCACCCGCGAGGTTGATCGATTGGCTTAATCGGTAAACAAACTTGATCAGCGGGCATTTTTTATAAAAACCCGTTACGCGAATTGCATCTTGTATGCGATATCTGACAAACCCCGACAAATTGGTAAGCACAATTTCATATACGTTACCCACTTCCAGCTGATCGAGCGTAAGCGGGGCAGCCTCCTCACTGCTTTCATCATCTGTGATAGGAATAAACTCGAAAAAGATGTTGCCCGGTATCAGCAGCATTTCATCGCTGTCAAGCGTGTTCGGTGCTGCCATCAGCCCTTCTGAAGCGCCATACACGCTAAAATATATGGGAACATCACCCAAATACTGCCGAATTTTATCGGTATAGACAGAAAACCCGCCGCCGCCGATTGCGCCAAGCCAAGCAAATTTTTTCCAGATACGCGGCACAATAGGTGTATCAAAGCCTTTTTGAAACTCTGCCTGAAGCTGTGAACCTCTCCTTTTATCGGGCTTGATGCTTTTGAGCAAAATTTCACGCTCTTCTTTAGGGATTTTAACAGACGGGTCGATCGTCCCATTGATGATGTCATCGGTGATCATCTGCCAATGCGCCTCCAAATACCGAAACAAATCAAGCGGCGTGTTCATAAATGCCGCCGCAATAAAGGATAAATCATGCTCCATTAGTGCAAAGCGCAAATGAATATATTTTAGATCCATAATCACAGTGGGAAAGGTTGCAAGAGTGGGCGATACGAACAACACGTTTAACAGGCTCTTGTAGTGCTCTATCGCTTTTCCCGATATCGATCCATACGAAACACCGTTATAATACTCAGAAAATTTGATCTCTGCCAAATTAAGACCGCGCGTTTTTTCCCACGCTGTGCCACAATGCTTGTGTGCCATATACATCGCATAATTCAGTGAATAATCGGCAAAAATATCATAAGCATGTTTAACCACCGGTATTTTTTTGGGGTTATCCACACTACCGGAGGTTGCCGCATAATGATACACATCCGCAGCGGAAATCAGGTTTTTTTCGCCCTTAAGCATTCTATGAATGTATCGCTCATAATCATCGTAGGTTGTATAGGGGACTTTGTTTTGAAAATCCTCTACCGTTTTGATCTCTTTATATCCATATTTTTTCCCAATCTCAGTATCGGCATTTTCTGTCATCAAACGAAACAGCATTTCTTTGTTGTGCTTCATTGGGTCGTCAAGCATCGCTTCTAATTGCTGCGCCACTTCTCTGCCCTTTTTCGCTTTCATGTTCAGTACTGCTTTTGTAATAAATTTTAACATAACTCTCCTTTATTGCGCATATGCACTTAAGTAAAGCTCTGCATATTTCCCATTTTGGCGCATCAAACTTTCATGTCTTCCCATCTCTAATATATCCCCATTTTCCATATACAAAATGCAGTCGGCATTTTGTATCGTAAACAGACGATGCGCAATGATAAACGTTGTTTTGCCCTTCATCATTTTTTCCATCGCCATCGTAATCATAAGCTCTGTGCGCGTATCAACGCTGGATGTGGCTTCATCCAGGATCAACATCTTCGGTGATGCCAAAATAATTCTGGCAATTGCAATGAGCTGCATCTCACCTTGTGAAAACACACTGTTTTTCTCGCCTATCACAGTGTCATACCCCTTCGGCAATTTTTGTATCACACTATGGCACTGCGCTTCTTTTGCCGCCTGTATAATTTCTTCATCTGTGGCATCCAGCTTGCCATAAGCAATGTTTTCTCTGATGGTGCCGGAAAACAACCACGTATCTTGCAGTACCATTCCAAAATTTTTACGCAAACTATTTCTGGTGATGGTAGCAATATCGATGTCGTCCACAACAATTTTTCCTTCGTTGACATCATAAAAGCGCATGAGCAAATTAACAAGAGTTGTTTTACCTGCGCCTGTTGGGCCCACAACCGCAAAAACCTCTGCGGGTTTTGCGTGCAAGCTAACATCTTTCATCAATATATTATCAGGCGTATAGCCAAATTTCACATGCTCAAACTTCACATCGCCCTCTCCGCTCACTGCGGCGGCGTTTGTGTTTTCGCCCTCTTTTTCATTCTTGACATTAAGCAGAGTGAACACGCGCTCCGCGCTGGCCATTCCTGCTTGCATGCCATTTATGTTGTTGACGATCGACTTAAGCGGGCCTTCTATTTTCTTTGCATAAATCAAAAACAACAGCATATCACCCAGCGTAAAAGTCTGCTGCAAAATCAACAGCGCGCCGATGACGCATATGCAAATATAACCCAGATTGTTAATCAGCGTTGTAACCGGCGCAATAAACCCCGACAAAAAGCGCGATTTTCTGTACGACTCACGCGTCCTATCATTGATTTCATCAAATCTTAACTGCGCCTCTTCTTCATAGCAAAAATATTTCACTACATTTTGCGCCACATAGATTTCATCGGAAAAACCCGTCAGCTCTCCCAACTGTTTTTGTTGCATGCGAAACAATTTTTTAGTTTTTTTCGTAATAAACTGCATCACAAACATGCTTAAAAAAACCACCGCCAAAAATATTGCAGCCAGCACAGGAGATATTGTGAACATCACGATGATGATCGTTGTGATCGTTACGACGTTTACGAGTATGCCGGGCATTTCACCCTCAAATACCGAAGCCATATTCTCAATGTCGTTGGTGGCGATGCTCAGCAAATTTCCATGAGAATGTGTATCCAAATAATTTAAGCTCACGCGATTGAGCTTTTTGTGCATAGCTTGTTTAATTCTTTTGACAATCTCTCTGGAAACCTTTAAATTGGTACGTTTTGCACAGTAAAGAATCACACCGCTCACAATGAAAAATACGGCAAGGGAAATTAAGCTGATGGAGATATAAGGAAAGTCTACGCCCACGCCATTTTCCACACTTTTTTGAAGGCTGTTTGTCACATTTTTTGTGAATGTAGACCCAAGCACATCCAGCACCGCCGCAACAGCGAGCAAAATCGAAGATAAGATAATCAGCTTGCCTTTCCCATTTACAAAGGATAAAAATTGCAAATAGTATTTTTTCTTGCTTTTACCCATATCAAGCATCTCCCCCTGTTTGAGAACGTATAATGTCTTTGTATATTTGGCAGCTTTTAAGAAGTTGGTCGTGCGTGCCCTGACCTGCAATCTCGCCTTCATCGAGCACAATAATATGGTCGGCACTTTTTATGGTGCTAATGCGCTGTGCTACAATGATGCGCGTGCTGCCTTCAAAATTTTGATTGATTGCCGTACGCACTTCAAAATCTGTTTTGTAATCAAGCGCGGAAAAACAATCGTCGAACATATATATGCTTGCTTTTTTAAGCAGCGCACGCGCAATACAGAGCCGCTGCTTTTGCCCGCCGGAAAGACTTTTCCCCTCTTGCGCCAGCACCTCGTCCAAACCTTTTTTATCCACAAATTCTTTTGCGCCGGCAATCTCTATCGCGTTTAAAATTTCTTCGTCGGTTGCGTTTTTATTGGCAATTTTCATGTTGTCACGTATCGATTCTGCAAACAACGCCGATTTTTGCGGAACAAAGGAAATGGCACTTCTCAGCTCCTTTAAAGCACAATTCGCAACGCTTACCTCGCCAAATTTTATGCTGCCCGAAGAACAATCGTTCATGCGCAAAATAAGGCTTAATAACGTCGATTTCCCCGAGCCCGTCGCGCCTACGATCGCCGTTGTTTTCCCTTGTTCAGCACAAAAGCTGATATTTTTAAGCACCGATTTTTGAGCGCCCGGATATCCAAAGCTTACATCATCAAACGTTATTTTTGCCTTTTCATCTTCGAGTGAACTTGGATTTTTAATCGAATGCATCGTAACCTCGGCGTCCAGCAGCTCCAGCACCCTTGATGCGCTCACCTCCACGCGCGGCAACGCACTAAATAAAATCATGACAGATGTAATTGTCATCATAAACAAGGAGATGTACTGTATGAACTGCATCAGGTTGCCAATCATGATTTGTTGCGCCGCAATTTGATTTGTGCCAATCCATAAAATGATTACCGTGGTTAAACCAAGCACGATTTGTATGGCAGGAGCAAGATAGTTGATCGACAAATTGGCTCGTACAAACTGATCGGTCTGCTGCGCATTCGCTTTTGCAAATTTATCCTGTTCGTAATCCTGACGGTTAAACGCACGAATCGACCGCATTCCTTTCAATTTTTCGTTGATCAACATATTGATTTTATCAGTAAAAACTTGCACTTTTTGATATAATGGTTGAGAATTTTTGATTGCCCTGGCCATAAAAAACAACGTAAGCGAAAATGCCGCCAGCACAACCAGCGTCAGCTGAATATTAATCACAAACGCAAATACAAGCGCGCCCACACCCGTTATGGGTACAAGGATTAAGGCACGAAGGCTGTTGATGACTACCGTTTGCATTTGCACGGCATCATAATTACTTCTGTTGAGTAATGTCGCCACACCAAATTTTTCAAAATCGCCTTGAGAAAACTTTAATGTTTTTGAAAACATATCTCTACGAACAAAGCTTGAAAATTTGGCCGTTACCAGCGCCGAAAAATTTGCCGATCCGGCCACAGTAATCAATGAAATAATCGACACCCCAAGCATGAGCAACCCCTGCGTCAAGATGTATTGGGTGTTTCCTGTGGTTACACCCTTATCTACGATGTTGCTCATCAGTTTTGGCAAAAAAAGCTGACATATGGCTTGCGTGATAACAAAAGCAAACACCAATATCACCTGCACTTTATACTGCCCGAGGTATCTTCGAAACAATTTAAACATTGACATAATAAACTTAACCCTTCTTGCGTTAATTGACCGTCAAAAATTCCCCCACGCCCGTCATATCAAAAACCTCTTTAATATCTTCGTTAAAATTTTTAAATATAAGCTGTTTTTGTTGTGACGTTGCTGTTTTTACACCCAGCAAAATAACGCGCAGGCCTGAGCTCGAAACCATATCTGTCTGCTCCATATCCACCACTACCTGTTGATTCGCAGACAGCGCCTCCAGCAAAGCATCCTTAAATTCCAGCGATGTCATCGTATTGATTGATCCCTCCACACGGATAACCAATGCCCCGTTTTTCTCTTCTTGTGTCATCTGCACTGTTTTATTCCTCCACGGTTTTATTTTTATTTTCGCCAATTTTTTTTACTAAATACAATATGTTCTGATCATCTGTGCGCTCATACTGCACATCGTCCATAAAATTGCTGACCATAAACAGCCCAAGCCCGCCGATTGCAACATCCATAACATCCGACTCTTGTATTCGCTCACCTATGTCGGTCGGGTCGAACGCTATGCCATTATCTACGATGCGCAGCACGATCTTATTTCCGTCTTCTCTTGTATACAGCGAAATTTCCATCATGCCATCTTCTTGATCCACGTAAGCATACGATACAATGTTTACAAATATCTCTTCCAGCGCAATGGTAAATTGTTTTTTGATTTTTTCACTTGCGCGCGTCTGATCCAAAAACGCTTTCAACTCATCAAAAACATCCGGTAATTCTTCCATTTTTGCAGGCACGTGAATACGCTTTACTTTATCTTCCCACGAGAAGAGCAACAGCGCAATGTCATCAGCCTGCTCGGCATTGCCCACAAAATCATCAAGCTCTGCAAGCAGCCCGTCACCAATCAACCGAAGGCCGGTTTCATATTTTACACGCTGCAGAGCCTCCAACATACGCCGCTTTGCAAAAAGCTTACCCATTTCATTGAGCGCTTCTGTTATGCCATCTGTATAAAGCAACAGCTTATCTCCGCGCTTCAATTGAAAAAATTCGCTTTTCAGCTCAATATCGGGAAGCGCCGCCAATATACGTCTTTTCTTGCAGTTAATTTCCGTTACTTGATCCCCGCGAATGAGCACCGGTGGGGTATGCCCGGCATTGACACATTCAAGCTGTCCTGTTTTCACATCAAATATTGCCGCAAAAACTGTCGCAAACATCATTTCATCATTATTTTTACACAGCTCATTATTTGCCAAAGTCAATGCCGTGCTGACAGGCATACCCTGAAGCATATAATTCTTAATCGAGTTTTTCACATTCATCATAAAAAGCGCTGCGGGAATGCCTTTTCCTGAAACATCAGCAATGAGGAATGCAAATTTATCCGCTCCCAGCCTGAAAAAATCATAAAAATCTCCGCCTACATTTTTTGCAGGGGTAATGTAGGTGTAAATATCAACCTCAGGAACGCGAATAAACGAACGATAATCCGGTAGAGTCGCGCTTTGAATGGTCCACGCAAGCTCCAGTTCTTGCTCGTTTCTATGTTTTTCAAGCTCAATGTGTCCTTTTAAAGCCGCTACTGTCGAATTGATATCTTGTGATAGCTGTGCAAATTCAATATTTTGATCTACATTCAACTTCACAGAAATATCCCCTGATATAATTTTTTTCATGCCGCCGTTGAGCATATAAATGCCATCCAGCACTTGCGTTTTTACAATCTTAGAAACCGCCAAAAAAATCATAATCAGAACCAGCGGCAACATAACCGCCAACACCAAGACAACCAAATCACGAACGCGAAACATTTCGGAATAGTAAACAATTCCTATAATATAGCCGGTGTCATCATTTGTCATCAAGTAGCTTTGCGCCAGCTCGTTATTCGGTATTTGAAAGCTGTCATAAACATATAAAATCTTTTTTCCGTTGAAGTATGCATCTTGCGTGCCCGAGGGTTCCTTTAGCGCTATTTCTATAAAGTTTTGAATATTGTCATAAATCATACTTGCATGTACACTCGATAGAATCCGGCCGCTTTTATCCACGATCAGTGTAAAGTCATACTGATTTGTTTTGATATAAGGCGCAACAGAAAGTATGTTGCTCGTAGTATTGATAAGATCAACTGTAGCTTGATCGATCCCAATTTGAAACACAATATCATTTACCGCGTCATCCGTTTGCATCGCCAAGCCTACATATCTCATTTGCTTGCCGTCACGTCCTCTTTCTTGCAAATCTTGAAATATGTAGTTTCCCTTAGACGCTATCGCCTGATTGTAAAAATCGCTTGATTGCTCCTCGGATTTCATGTCATACCCAATATTACCCCCGTCAGTCGAATTAATAATCATCCCGTCCTTATCAATGATATTGATTTCACTCACGTGCGCGTTTTTTTTAACAATCTCCTCTAGGCAAACGGTTAAATCACTCTGCTCCAGCGCGTTTGCATCTTTTTTCCATTTGTTATACAAGTCGTCCAGCGTCGCTTTATAATTATTTTCAAATCTCTTGAGCATCGCTGCATCTTTTGTAAGCTGATTTTGTATATCAGCTTTGACATATTCTATTTCGCTCAGCTTTTTATCCAGCATCGTATAATATTCTTGAATGGTCAAAAAAGCAAAAACAAAAACAAATGCGCACAAGAATGTAAGAATAAGCATTTGAACAAGCCTCATTTGAAATATATTCTTTATATGCATTTCGCTATGTGCTTTCTTCAACCGCGTCTCCTTAATGAATGTCTACTGAATAAAACAGTGTTTTCTGCCTTGAAGCCATTACGCAATGCGTCTGATTAGATGAATTTTACAGTAAAACCAATTGTTTTTTCTTATGCTTCATTTTGACTTTATTGTACCATATAAAGTGTCGCAAAAGCGTCGGCGCATCCATACTGTTATGCG
>JAVXIJ010000025.1:0-4767 GCA_036648415.1 Christensenella sp. | reverse complement strand
GCCTGTCCTTTAAACTGATTGTCATCCCGAACACGCCATCTAAAAAGAAAAGGTTCGGATATGACCGATGTGGTGGAGACAGCTGGGCTCGAACCAGCGACCCCTTACATGTGAAGCAAGTACTCTAACCAACTGAGCTATGCCTCCACTCATCTGAAAATTGCGTTTTTTCCGCATTTTACGGAAGATTTAGTGCACTTTTCAGCAATTATTTACTAATTATATCATGATTTTGTATAATTTCAAAGTGTTTTTGTGAAAAACGGTAAAAGGATTTTGTGAGAGCGGATAAAGATTTATGCACATAATATTAAAAAAATTTGTTTTAGGATATAAGGTAAGAAATTTCAATCGAAAAGCTTTAGAACGTGATTTGAGTGAGGTACAGTGAAAAAATATATATAATAAAACGGAACAGGCGAGTGGTAAAAGTTTGGTTTCGCCTATTCCGACACATTAAAGTTTTTATTTACGGCCGCGGATTTTATGGGCACGGCATTTTAATTTTGCTTCAGCCCACAGAAATTGTAAAGCTGTTTTGATAGGTACTGCCTGCGGCGAGTGTGCGCATATCACGCTTAGTCGCAAGGTCATCAATTTCGCCGTCATACGCGGGAACGCTCCACCATGGCTCGATGCAGAGATACGGCGCTTCTGTTTTCGGCGCGTGCCATAAGCCAAGGTAATTCATATCATTATATTCCACGCGCAGTGTGTGGCTGTCTTTTTTGGATTTGATAGTCACGGCCTTGCACATATCTTGTAAAACTATTGCGTCATTGTCAAACAAGTCATGCCGCAGCGGAAGGATTTTTCCGTTTTCGAGAGGAAATTTTTCCGTTTTTCTTGTGGTATAACAGGTGGGGCTCATCACAATGGCTTTTGCGGGAGCGGCACAGTCAAATTCCAAATAATAATCTGTGAACGCAGCCTTTTTGCTCATGGGGACATTGAAGCCGGGATGACCGCCCACCGCGAAAATCATGCTTTCGCTGTCTTCGTTTTTCACCGTGAAAGTTGTGGTGACGCTTGCGCCCGCGAGAGTGTAGGTGAGCAATAAATCAAAGCGGAATGGGTATTGCGCAAGTGTGGTGTCGCTTGTTTCTAAATGAAAAACTATTGAATCGGCGGTTTGCTCTTTTACAGAAAATGTGGATTTTCGAGCAAAGCCGTGTAAATTCATTTCGTATGTTTTGCCTTTATAAGTGTATTTGCCGTCTGTCAGGCGTCCGCAAATGGGGAAAAGGTTGTACGCTCTTCCGCTCCAGTATTGCGCATCTCCCTGCCATAGATATTCTGTGCCGTCTGCTTTGCCGATTATGGATTGCAGCTCGGCGCCTTTGTCGGAAATTTGAACGCGTACAGAAGTGTTTTCAATGGTATAAAGCATGGTTTTTATCTCCTTAATATTTGATAGAGAAAGGCTTGTTACGGCGTCTGCGAGCTTGCAGGCGCTGTCGGGCTTGGCGCGGGCTCTGAGGTGGCGGCGGGGGTGCTGCTCGGTGTGGGCGCGGCGGTGGGGGAGGGCGCAGCGGTGGCATCCGCCGCAGGCTCTACATATTTTGTTTCTCCCGGTTTAAGCCAGCCCAAACGTTCGCGCGCCTCGCGCTCTATCCATTCATCACTGCCGATATAGTTTTGCTCGTTTTTGTAGTAGTCAATTTGCTGTTTGAGCTCTGCCTGCTCCGCGATAAGCGCTTGCTGTTTTGTTTGCTGTGCCGCTAAGATCGTTTGCTGATTAAAAAACGTCAAGCCGGCGTATACAAGCACGCCAATCAACACAAATATTTTTATTCGGTTGAAGTTGAACGTTTTTTTCTTTTTTGCCATGGGTGAGCCTCCGTTAATTTATTATAATGTATCACAAATATATGTATTTTTCAAGATAAACAGAGGGTATGCGCTAAAACTTAAATTTTTGTAAAAGTGTTTAAAGCTTACCGCGAACGTGATATAATAAAAGCGCAATTTACAGTGAAGCATGTATTATTGCAACTATATTAAGTATTAAGTAAATTTGCTATAAAAAGGAAGGTTACTATATATGAAGAGAGTTTTGGCAATATTATTGACGGCTGTTATGATGTGCGGTATCTTTACGGCGTGTGCGAAGCCCGCGGAGGTGGCACCGAGCGCAAAACCAACAGTAGTGACGGCGGAAACACCGGCGCCGACAGAGGCACCGACAGCAACACCGGACGCAATCCCCACAAATGTATCGCTAACGACGGGGCTTGAGGGAAACACCACGTATAAGCCTATTATTGTACAGATTGATAATGAGCCTCCGGCACGCCCGCAAACGGGTGTTCAGGCGGCAGATATTGTATATGAAACGCCTATTGAGGGGGCGGACACGCGCCTCACATGCTTATATAATGATGCAATCAATTCGGCGGATGCGCCCGAAAAGCTTACGGTTGGGCCGGTGCGGTCTTCAAGATATTATCATCAGTGGATACAGGGTGAATGGGATGCGATTTATGTGCATAACGGCGGACCTGACGCGACCACGCATGAAGAAACGGATATTTGGGGCGAAAGCGCCGAGCATATCAAGCTGCGCGTGAACGGCGCGGGCAAACACGCGTCACATACAGATTTATTTTATGCTCTCAGAAAGGGCAGCCCGCTTTCGGCTTTTGCGGGAATTGATTTGATGAAGGTAGCGGAGCTTTATGATTACACGCCCGAACCGTTGCAGGCTTTTAAATTTTATCCGCTTGAGGCTTATGCCGATGCGAAGACAATCGACACAATTTCTATGCCGTTTTTAAACGGAAAGGATACTTTTGTATCATATACATATGACGCAGGCAAGGACAAGCTGCTGCGTTTTATGAAGGGAAAAGAATTTAAGGATACTGCCACAGACGCGCAGATTGAGGTGCAGAATTTAGTGGTGGAATATACACGGGTGGCAGGCGCAGGCAAGGGCGAGGGCGACCGCAAGGTTGTGGATGTTAAGGGAAGCGGAGATGCGGAGTTTATTATTCACGGAAAACACCTAAAGGGCACTTGGGAACGTCCGAGTTATGATGAAAAAACCACATATAAATTGGAAAACGGTGAAGAGCTGACATTTGCACCCGGCAATACATGGATAGAAATTCATCCGGCGGAAGCGGAAGCTAAGGTTACATACGGCGGGGACAGTGCGGAATAAAACAAAGAAAAACTGCGTGCGAAAATGTATGCAGTTTTTTTGTTGCGCTAAGTGCCATGTATAATATATAATAATGTTATAAGTGAAATCGGAGGAGAAATGAATGCCTAAACATACAAAAGAGGAACTGCACAGGTTAATTGAAGAAAACGGTATTAAGTTTTTGCGGTTGCAGTTTACGGATATATTCGGAATGTTGAAAAATATCACGGTTATGGCGACAAAGCTTGACAGCGTAATTGAACAGGGTTGTATGTTTGATGGCTCGTCTATTGATGGTTTTGCGCGCATAGAGGAATCGGACATGATGCTTATTCCCGACCTTGATACGTTTGAAATTTTCCCGTGGTCGAACCCAAAGGGGCGCACGGCGCGGTTTATTTGCGATGTTTATATGCCGGACGGAACGCCGTATGCGGGCTGCCCGCGCAATATTTTAAAGCGCCAGCTTGCGCGTGCCAAGGAAATGGGTTACACGCTTAATGTGGGACCCGAATGTGAATTTTTTCTGTTTCATAAGGATGAACACAATAAAGCAACCATTGAAACGAATGATGACGGCGGTTATTTTGATTTAGCGCCTCTTGACAAGGGCGGCGCGGCACGCAGAGATATTTGCCTCGCGCTTGAGGAAATGGGCTTTGAAATTGAGGCTTCACACCATGAATGTGCGGCGGGGCAGCACGAAATTGATTTTAAATACGGCGATGCGCTCAAGATGGCGGATGATGTTATGACGTTTAAGATTGTGGTAAAGCGTATATCGCAGGATCACAATCATCACGCAACATTTATGCCGAAACCGATTTTCGGAGTGGCGGGCAGCGGTATGCATATCAATATGTCACTTTGCTCTAAGGAGGGCAATGTGTTTTATGACAAGGTGGACGAGCTGGGGCTTTCAAAGGAAGCATATGGCTTTATGGCGGGCATACTCGCGCACGCGCGGGGGCTTTCGCTGCTCACAAATCCAACGGTTAATTCGTATAAACGGCTTGTCCCGGGGTTTGAAGCACCTTGCTATATTGCGTGGTCGGCGAAAAACAGAAGCCCGCTTATTCGCGTTCCGTATGCGCGCGGGGCGGCAACACGCATAGAGATGCGCAATCCGGACCCGTCTGCAAACCCATATTTGGCGTTTGCGGGGGCGCTTGCGGCAGGGCTTGAGGGTATCGAAAAGGGCATGACACCGCCGCCGCCTGTGAACAAGAACATTTACAAGTTAAACGATGAGGAAAAGAAAAGGCACATGATTAAGCGTGTGCCGCAGAATATGTTTGATGCAATTGATGATTTTACGGATGACCCGCTGATGCTTGAGGTGATGGGTGAAAGCGCTTATCGTAAATATTTAAAGGGCAAAAAGCAGGAATGGTCGGATTATTCCACCCATGTACATGAATGGGAACGCGAACGGTATTTGACAAAATATTGAGGCAGTGAGGTATACCGTTTCGGTTAATGCCGAAACGGTATATTTTTGTGAGTTTTATGTTGACAAAAGAGCAGCAATCTATTACAATTGTTAGTGCTATCTGAAAAAGACGGCCCCATGGTCAAGCGGTTAAGACGTAGCCCTCTCACGGCTGAGTCTCGGGTTC
>JAVXIJ010000024.1:0-16423 GCA_036648415.1 Christensenella sp. | reverse complement strand
GGCGTGGGAGTGGGGCTTGGAGCAGGCGTCGGCGTCGGGCTTGGGGAAGGTGTCGGTGCAGAGGTTACGGTTGTAGCCGAAACAGAAGCAGAAGCTTCCAAAGGCGCGGAAGCGCAGCCCAAAAACAACGCGACACATAAAATTACCGAAATTATAAATATAATGTATTTCATACGATTAAGTATACCATATACCAATGTATTTTACGACGAAAATTTGTAGAAAAATGTGTTTTTGTGTACATTAACATAAGTATGCGCTTTTTGCTTGAAGAAATGAGTGAAATATAGTAGAATATTGATATTATAATATATGGGGGTAGCAAATCTATGAAGGTGGTTATTTTGGCGGGTGGATTCGGCACGCGCATAAGTGAGGAATCGCATCTGAAGCCAAAGCCGATGGTAGAAATAGGGGACAAGCCGATACTTTGGCACATTATGAAATATTACTCTAATTTTGGGTATAACGATTTTGTAATATGTCTTGGATATAAGGCGTATGCCATAAAAGAATTTTTTGCAGATTATTACCTTCATATGTCAGACATAACCTTTGATTTTACAGCAGGAAACAAAATGATAGTGCATGATAATTTCGCCGAGCCGTGGAAGGTTACCCTTGTGGATACAGGGCTTAACACCATGACAGGTGGGCGGCTTAAGCGTGTGCAGCAGCATATCGGGGATGAAACGTTTATGCTCACATATGGTGACGGTGTGGCGGATGTAGATATTGCGGGCTTGGTAAAGTTTCATAAAGGGCACGGCAAGGCGGCTACTATGACGGCAATCCGTCCGTCAGGTCGGTTTGGGATGCTTGATATTGAGCGTGGAAACGCAATCACGTCCTTCAGAGAAAAATCGCGCGAGGATATGGGGCTTATTAACGGCGGATTTATGGTGCTTGAGCCGAAAATATTTGATTATATTAAGGGCGATGATACTATACTCGAAAGAGAACCTTTAGAAAAGCTTGCGCAGGAGCACGAGCTTATGGCGTTTAAGCATGAGGGCTTTTGGCAGTGCATGGATACACTGCGCGACAAACAGCTTTTGGATAAGCTTTTAGCGAAAAATGAAGCGCCGTGGAAAGTGTGGGAGGACTGATGTTTACAAAAGAGTTCTTTCAAAACAAAAAGGTTTTTTTGACCGGGCATACCGGTTTTAAAGGTTCGTGGATGTGCGAGCTGTTAAGTTTGTGCGGTGCTGAGGTGACGGGTTTTGCGCTTGAGCCGCCCACAACTCCCGCGCTTTTTGTGCTTGCGGATATTGCAGGCAGGGTGCATTCGGTTACGGGGGATGTCAGGGATTTGGATGCTGTTAAGCGGGCAATCACGGCGGCACAACCCGAAATAGTTATTCATATGGCGGCACAGCCGATTGTGCGGGATTCATATACAAATCCTGTGTATACATACGAAACAAACGTCATGGGAACGGTAAATATACTTGAAGCAACGCGACATATCGGGAGCGTTGTTTCATTTTTAAATGTGACGACGGATAAGGTTTACAAAAATAATGAGTGGGAATGGGGCTATAGGGAAATTGATGAACTGAATGGTTATGACCCGTATTCAAACTCGAAATCATGCTCGGAGCTTGTAACAGACAGTTATAAAAAATCCTTTTTCGGTGATACAGTTACGGCAATATCAACGGCGCGCGCGGGCAACGTGATAGGCGGCGGGGATTTTGCAAATGACCGTATAGTGCCTGACTGTGTACGCGCAGCCATGGAAAAGCGTGAAATCGTTGTGCGCAATCCATATTCTACGCGGCCGTATCAGCACGTTTTAGAGCCGCTCGCGGCGTATCTTACAATTATCGAAAACCAATATAATAATAAGGCGGCTGCGGGAAACTATAATATCGGTCCTGATTATGCCGATTGCGTGAGCACAGGGGCGCTTGCCACTATGTTTTGTGATTTGTGGGGCGGGATTTCATGGAAAAACGTGAGCGAAAAAAATGCTGTGCATGAAGCGAATTTTTTAAAGTTAGATTGCTCAAAAATCAAATCTGCGCTTGGTATAATGCCGCGTTGGAATGTTAAAACAGCAATTCAAAAAACGGTGGAATGGTCAAAGTGTTTTGAGAGCGGCGGGAATGTTGCAGACTGCATGAAAAAACAAATCATGGAATATTTGGAAGGATAAAATGAAAATGTTTGAAGATAAAACGGAAAAAGAGGCACGCGAGGAGATACTTACAAGCGTGGGCGAATATTGCAAAAAGTATAAAATGCCAAAAAAGGATTTTCATGCGGGAGATCGCATTACATATGCCGCACGCGTGTTTGACGAGTGCGAAATGGAGAATTTGGTGGACAGCGCGCTGGAGTTTTGGCTTACGACAGGGCGGTATGCGGACAAGTTTGAAAAGGAATTCGCGGAGTTTTTGGGTGTAAAATACTGCTCGCTTGTAAATTCGGGTTCATCTGCTAATCTGCTTGCGTTTATGGCGTTGACGTCACCGTTGCTAAAAGAAAAAAGAATACTTCCGGGGGATGAAATAATCACGGTTGCGGCGGGTTTTCCGACAACGGTTGCACCCATCATACAATATGGCGCGGTTCCGGTGTTTGTGGATGTGACAATTCCTCAATATAATTTAGATGTTTCACAGCTCAGCAAGGCGCTTTCGAGCAAAACAAAAGCGGTTTTTGTCGCGCACACGCTCGGGAATCCGTTTAATATCAGTGCGGTAAAAGAATTTTGTGATAAAAACGGCTTGTGGCTGGCGGAGGACAATTGCGACGCGCTCGGTTCAAAATATGAAATGAACAATCAGACGTATTATACGGGCACGGTGGGGGATATTGGCACATCGAGCTTTTATCCGCCGCACCACATGACTATGGGCGAGGGCGGCGCGGTGTATACAAATAATGCGCTGCTGCACAAAATTGTAAATTCGCTGCGTGATTGGGGACGTGATTGCGTGTGCCCGTCGGGCAAGGATAACGTTTGCGGACATCGTTTTGATAAGCAATACGGCGAGCTGCCATTTGGTTACGACCACAAATATGTATATTCTCATTTTGGCTACAACCTAAAAGTAACGGATATGCAGGCGGCGGTCGGGTGCGCACAGCTTGTGAAATTCCCGTCCTTTATTGAAAAGCGCAGAAAGAACTGGAAGCGCTTGCGCGAGGGGCTTGCGTGCGTAGAAGATAAGCTGATTTTGCCTGAAGCAGAACCGAATTCTACACCGAGCTGGTTTGGATTTTTGATAACAGTGAAGCAAAACGCGGGCTTGAGCCGCGAAAGGTTGGTAAAAGAGATTGAGGATAAGGGTATACAAACGCGCAATTTATTTGCGGGCAACCTCATAAAGCACCCGTGCTTTGATGAAATGCGCGCGTCAAAAACGGGGTATCGCGTGGTCGGTGAGCTTGTAAACACCGATAGAATAATGAATGATACCTTTTGGATAGGCGTTTATCCGGGGATGACGGATGAAATGCTTGATTACATGATTACTGTGATTAAAAGTGCGGTAAATAAATGATTTTAGAGAATGAGGGCGCGGAATATGAATAAAAAAGTTGTTACATTTGGGGAAATAATGCTGAGATTAAAGTCTCCCGGGTATGAGCGGTTTTTTCAGTCTAATATGCTGGAAGCGACATTTGGCGGAGGAGAGGCAAATGTTGCGGTTTCGCTTGCGAATTTCGGAATGGATGCGGAATTTGTGACGGTGCTTCCGAATAACGATATTGGTAAAGCGGCGGGCGCAGAGGTCAGGCGTTTCGGCGTGGATGTTTCAAATGTTGTGTATATGGATAAGGCGCGTTTGGGGATTTATTTCCTGGAGGCGGGCGCGGCACAAAGACCGTCAAAGGTTGTGTATGACCGCAGCGGTTCTGCGGTAGCGCAAATCGAGCGCGGGATGATTGATTGGAAAAATGTGTTTGACGGTGCGGCGTGGTATCATGTTACGGGAATCACACCCGCTATCAGTATGGCGGCGGCAAACGAAACACTCGCATCTGTAAAGGCGGCAAAAGAGGCGGGCGTAATGGTATCGTGCGACCTTAATTATCGCGGAAAACTGTGGAAATACGGGCATGAGCCGCAGGAAATAATGCGGAAAATTGTGCAGTATACAGATGTGGTTATTGCAAATGAAGAAGATTTCCAGAAGTCTTTGGGTGTTTTTTCTGATGTGGAGGCGGGAACGGGTGAGCTGAACCTTGAGGTGTATCGCAATATAAGCGAAAAGGTTTTGAGCGATTATCCAAATGTGAAAATTGTTGCTATAACATTGCGGGAAAGCAAAAGTGCAAACAGAAACGGATGGTCGGCGTGCATGAATGATCGCAAAGAGTTTTTGCACAGCCAAAAATATGACATAACGGATATTGTAGACAGAGTGGGCGGCGGAGATTCATTTTCGGCGGGGCTTATTTACGGGCTTATGGGCGAATATACCAACGAACAGGCGCTGCAGTTTGCGGTAGGCGCGAGCTGCCTCAAGCATTCGATAATTGGGGATTTTAACCGTGTATCGGTGGAAGAAGTAGAAAAATTTGTCGGCGGGGATACAAGCGGACGGATTCAAAGATAGGGGAAGCGAAATGAAAATTAGACTTGCGGATTATGTTGCTGATTTTTTAGTCGAAAACGGAATAAGTGATGTGTTTACAGTGGTGGGCGGCGGAGCAATGCACCTTAATGATGCGTTGGGCAAAAATAAGGGGCTGCACTGTGTGTATAATCACCATGAGCAGGCGTGCGCAATCGCGGCGGAAAGCTATGCGCGTATCCACAACAAAATTGCGGCGGTGTGCGTAACGACGGGCCCCGGCGGGACAAACGCCATTACAGGCGTTGTGGGAGGGTGGACAGACTCCATTCCAATGTTTGTAATTTCAGGGCAGGTAAAATATTCCACTTGCGCGCGCAGTACAGGTTTGCCTTTGCGCGCTATGGGTGATCAGGAATTTGACATCACAAAAGCGGTGGAGTGCATGACAAAATACGCGGTGATGGTGGTAGAGCCTAACGAAATAAAATATCATCTGAAGCGTGCATTGTTTCTTGCTAAGAGCGGCAGACCGGGGCCTGTGTGGGTAGATATTCCCGTAAACGTGCAGGGCGCAATGATTGAAACAGAGGCGCTTATAGATTATGACTGTACTGATGATGCGGCACGGGAAAACCCGTCGGTGCCTTCAAGTGAAACGATAAATATTATAATAGAAAAATTAAAAAGCGCGAAGCGGCCGGTGATTTATGCGGGCAGCGGGATAATGGGCTCGGGTGCGCATGCGCAGTTTACAGAGCTTATTGAGAAGCTCAATGTGCCTGTTGTAACGGCGTGGAACAGTATTGATGAAATTTATGACGAGCATCCGCTTTATGTGGGGCGCGGCGGAATAATGGGGGACAGAGCCGGGAATTTCGCGGTGCAAAACAGCGACCTTGTGCTGTCGCTTGCGTGCAGACTTAGTATTCGGCAGGTGGGCTATAACTATGAAACGTGGGCGCGTGAGGCATATAAAATTGTCGTGGATGTGGACGAGGCAGAGCTTAAAAAGCCCACGATTACGGTGGATATGCCTGTGCACGCGAATGTTGCAGACATAATACGCTTGTTAAATGAACAGGTAAAATCCCCGTTGGCACGGTGCGGTGATTGGCTTGATAAATGTGCGCATTGGAAAGAAAAATATCCGGTGGTGTGCGCGAAGCATTATGAAACCAAGGAGCTTGCAAACCCATATTGCTTCATAAAGGAGCTTTCCGACCGCTTAGGTGAGGGACAGATTACGGTAGTGGGCAACGGTTCGGCGTGCGTGGTGGGAAGCCATGGTTTTCATATGAAAAAAAATCAGCGCTTCATTATAAATTCGGGAATTGCTTCCATGGGCTATGATTTGCCTGCGGCTATCGGTGCGTGTTACGCGTCAGGCGGGCAGGATATAATATGTATAGCTGGGGACGGAAGCCTGCAAATGAATTTGCAGGAGCTACAGACGGTTATCACAAACAAGCTGCCGATTAAGCTGTTTGTGATAAACAACGAGGGATATCATTCTATCCGTCAAACGCAAAATTCATTTTTCGGGAAGCCGCTTGTGGGTATAGGCCCTGAAAGCGGGGATTTAAGTTTTCCCGATATGGAAAAAATCGCGTGGGCATACGGCTATCCGTTTGTGCGCTGTGCGAGCAACGATAATATGGGAGAGGCTATCGAAAAGACGCTGAATGAGTCGGGGTATGCAATCTGCGAAATAATGGTGACGGCTGAGCAGAATTTTGAGCCGAAGTCGGCGTCGCGCCGTCTTGAGGACGGAACAATAGTGTCGCCGCCGCTTGAGGATTTAGCGCCGTTTTTGCCGAGGGAAGAGCTTAAGGAAAACATGATTATTTCTATGTCGGAAGAGGAATAAATATGAAAAAAATCAGTATTATGGTGCCGTGCTACAATGAGGAAGAAAACGTTATTCCCATGAGTAAGGCGCTGGTGGGGCTGTTTGACAATGAATTATCAAATTATGATTATGAGATATTATTTATTGATAATTGCTCTACCGATAAAACACGGGAAAATTTAGTGGAAATTTGCAAAAAAGACCACAAAATAAAGGCGATTTTTAATGCGCAAAATTTCGGACAGTTTAATTCGCCGTTTTATGCGCTGTGTCAAACCACGGGGGATTGCACGGTAAGTATTTGTGCGGATTTTCAAGAACCGGTGGAAATGATTCCTAAATTTGTAAAGGAATGGGAAAGCGGTTACAAAATTGTTTGCGGCATTAAATCCAGCAGCAAGGAAAGCGGATTTATTTATTTTCTGCGCTCGTGCTACTATAAGCTTATAAAGAAAATGTCGCGTGTAAAGCAAATCGAGCATTTTACGGGCTTTGGGTTATATGATGCTGAATTTATGGATGTTCTGCGAAAATTAGAGGACCCGTCACCGTTTTTGCGGGGGATTGTGGCAGAGTTTGGCTATAAAGTGCAATATCTTGAGTATGAACAGCAAAAGCGGAAAAGCGGTAAAACGCATAATAATTGGTATTCACTTTATGATGCGGCAATGCTCAGCATTACTTCCTATACTAAGGTGGGGTTGCGAGTTGCGACAATCGCGGGATTTGTGCTTTCGGCCGTGAGTATTCTGATTGCAATTATTTATTTGATATTAAAGCTCATACACTGGGACAGCTTCCCTCTCGGAATGGCACCGATTCTCATGGGAGTGTTTTTCTTTGGCTCTATACAGCTGTTTTTCATTGGATTTTTGGGCGAGTATATCATGAATATCAATACAAGGGTCATGAAACGTCCGCTTGTTGTGGAAGAAAGACGTATCAATTTTGATGATACCGATAAAAAAGATATTGGAGAATGATAGTTTAGTGATAAATAAAAACATAGTAATGACGGGCGCCACAAGTTTTATAGGCGTCGAGCTTGCACGCAAGCTGCTTTTGCAGGGTTATTCGGTTTTTGCGATTGTAAGGGCAGAGTCACTGAATATTTCATTGCTGCCCGAGCATGAATGCTTTCATTGTGTGCAGGGTGAGCTTGAGCATATTGAGGAAGCGGTGCAGGATTTACCTAATTGCAGTGTATTTATACATTTGGGATGGGACGGAGTCGGAAGTGCGGGCAGGTCAGATGTGCAGATACAAGAAAAAAATGTAAAAAATTCGTTAAAGGCACTTTATGCCGCAAAAGCTTTGTGCTGTAAAAAGTTTATATTTGCGGGTTCGCAGGCGGAATACGGCATTCATCATGATATAATTACAGAAAAAACAAAATGTGTGCCTGTGTCAGAGTACGGCAAAGCAAAGCTGCGCTTTGGAAAAGAAGGGGCGGAGGTTTGTAATGCTTTAGCGTTGGAATTTATCCATCTTAGGATTTTCAGTGTATATGGGCAGGCGGACCACCCGTGGACATTGATAAAAAGCTGCGTGGATGCGTTTTTGCAGGGTAAAGCTATGCGGCTCGGGCCGTGTACGGCGCAATGGAATTTTCTTTATATTGCGGATATGGCGGAATGTATGCTGAAAATCATTGAGAGCGGCGCGGATATACAAAAAGACGGAGGAGTCTTTAATGTGGCGGGCAGTGATACACGGATATTAAAAGATTTTGTAAAAGAAATTTATGATTTGTGCGGCAGACGCGGAAGCTGTGAATTTGGCACGGTACAAGCGCGTGCAGAGGGTCAGGCAGAGCTTAAGCCGAATATTGAAAAGGTGTGCAGAGTGTTTGATTGGCGACCGAAAACAAGCTTTGCAGAGGGAATAAGCTTGATGATTGAGAATAGCGGAGAGAATATTATATGAAAAAGTGTATTTTATGCGGAGAAGAATTATATGATGAACCGCTGCTTAAGCTTGACAATGTGCCGGCTTCTGCGCAGGATATTCCTACAAAAGAGGAGCTGTGCACGGAAACGGGGATTTCGCTCAGCCTTTGTCAATGCAAGGGGTGCGGGCTTGTGCAGCTTGACGCCGAACCCGTGAGCTACTATAAGGATGTGATTCGCGCGGGCGGTTTTACGCAAACTATGATTAGGCTCAGAGAAGAGCAATATGCGTCGCTTATTTCAAAATATAATTTAAAGGGTAAAAAGATTGTTGAGGTGGGCGCGGGGCGCGGAGAATTTTTAGCACCGTTAGCAAAGTTTGATGTGCGGGCGTACGGCATAGAGCACAAAGAGAGCCTGGTGAAAATTGCGCGGGAAAACGGGCTTGAGGTAGAGCATGGCTTTGCGCAAAACAAAGAATATAAAATGCCGAATGCGCCGTTTGACGCGTTTTTGTCCTTTAATTTTTTGGAGCACCAGCCGAAGCCTAATGATATGCTGCAATGTATATATTCAAATTTGGCGGAGGACGGCGTGGGCATAATTACTGTCCCGAGCTGGGAATATATTGTTGAGCACAACGGTTTTTATGAGCTTATTCGTGACCATTTGGCATATTACACATTTGAAACGCTGACGTTTGCGGCGGAGAAAAACGGCTTTGAGGTGCTTGAACAAAAGCTTATAAACAGAGATACATTATCTGTTGTTGTAAAGAAAAGAAAGCGCGCGCAGGTGGATGCGCTCAAGGAAAATTTTGAGCTGTTGTCTGCGGGTATAGATGAGTATATTGCGTCAAATGAAAAACAAAACAAGAAAATTGCGGTATGGGGCGCGGGACATCAGGGCTTTACAATTTGTGCGTGCACGAAGCTCAGAGAACATGTGCGCTATATTATTGATTCAGCTCCGTTTAAGCAAGGTAAATATGCTCCGGCATCGCATATTCCGATTGTATCACCGAAATATTTTGAAACGTGTCCGGTAGACAGTATATTGATTGTTGCACCGGGATACACAGATGAAATCGCCGATATTATAGAAAAGCAATATGGAAGCCATGTTGAAATCATGGTACTGAAATCCAAGCAGCTTGAATGTCGGAACGCAAATAAAAGGAGCTTATGATGAAAGCACTTGTATTTTCTGCACCGGGAAAAGTTGAATGGAAGAATTTGCCGAAACCTATAATAGGGGATTTCGGTGCGGTTATACATCCGTTGCTCATAAGTCCGTGTTCTTCAGATGTGCATACGGTTTTCGGCGGAAGCGTGCCAAAAACAGAAAACCAAATATTGGGGCATGAATGCGTGGGAGTTATAACGGAAATCGGAAAAGAAGTACAGGATTTTGCCGTGGGAGAAAGAGTCGCAATTCCTGCTATTACACCGAATTGGCGTGCAACGGGTATACAGGACAATAACTTTAGACACGCGGGCGCTCCGTTTTCGGGACATCAGCTGGGGCGGACGGCTCCGGGGGTGTTTGCGGAATATTTTTCAGTGGCGGATGCCGATACAACATTGGCGCACATACCTGAGGGCGTGACGATTGAGCAGGCGCTCATGAGTGTGGACGTGGTAACGACGGGTTTTACAGGGGCGGAGTATGCTGACATTAAAATAGGTGATACGGTTTGCGTTATGGGCATAGGTCCTGTGGGGCTTATGGCTGTGGCGGGCGCTAAGCTTTTGGGGGCGGCAAGGATAATAGCGGTGGGTTCGCGCCCAAGGTGTGCAGAGCTTGCCAAAAGCTTTGGTGCGACTGACATTATCAACTATAAAACAGGTGATGTTGTAAAGCAGGTAATGCAGATAACCTCGGGTATCGGCGTGGATTCCACGATTATTGCGGGCGGCGGTGACGAGGCGTTTGAACAGGCGATAGATATGACGCGATACGGAATCGGCACAGTGTCCAATATTAACTATTACGGCGGCAGCGGAGGGCTGATTTTCCCGAAGTTTTCGGGCGGAAGAGGAATGGCAGGGAAAACTATCCATACAGAGCTTGCAAAGGGCGGGCGCGTAAGAATTGAGCGCATAATGGATATGATTCGTTTCGGACGTGTAGACCCGCAGGATTTGATAACACATCGTTTAAGTGGGCTTGAAAACATAGAAAAAGCGCTTTGTATGATGAAGGATAAGCCCGACGGATTGATAAAAATTGCGGTAGATGTAAAATAAATTCAGTATGTAAATAAAAAGTACCGAGGATAACGATAAATGAAGCAAAAGCAGATTACACTTAAAACAGAAAAATGGTATCAGTCAAAGGCATTTCCGATTTGTGTGCTTATGGCAATGATGCTGGTTACAATAGTAATTGTGTTCGGACAATATCTTACCACCGCAAAATACCTTTTGTTCAGGGACATCGGAACGGATACGGTGGATTCTTATTTACCGTCATTTGCGGAAATGGCGCACAAAATAAGCGGCGGAGAATTAAACATCTGGGATTTCAGAAGCGGGATGGGCGCGGCATTTACTTCTGCCGCAATGCCGATTACTGAGCCTTTCAAGGCGCTTACGGCGCTTTTGGCAAGCACATTCGGTATGACAAAGCTCCCGTGGATTATGGCGGCAATGAGCGCGCTGCGTGTTTTTTGCGCGGGGCTGTCGTGTTACGCGTTTTTGAGCTGCTTTAAGATAGACGTGCGCGCGAAAGTGCTTTCGGCATATGTTTTTTCTTTTTGCGGGTTTATGATGCTGTGGGGTCAGCATTATTTCTTTGCAAGCGCAATGGTGTTTATGCCGCTGCTGCTGTTTGCTCTCGAAAAATCATTTTCAGATAAGCGATTCTTGTTTTTGACGGTTGCCGCTGCCGCCGTTGTTATGCTGTCGGGTGTTTATCTTGGGTATATGATATTTATTACATCGGCAATTTACGCATTCATCAGGTTCTTTATATTCAATGAAAAATGCACTTTTAAGCTTTTTGCGGTGCAGATTTTGCCTATGATAGGCGCGGCGCTTTTGGGTATGATGATTGCGTGCGTAATAATACTCCCTACGGTGGAGATAATGCTCAATGTATCGTCAAGATTATCAGGCGGAGCACCACTCATTGACAGATTGCTGAATATGCTGCAAACGACTTACAGTCCGGATTATATGAAGAGCTTTTTCGGACGTTTGTTTTCAAATAATTTATTAGGAATAGGCAACTACTTTAGTATGAATGTAGGCATGAATTATTATGAAGCGATACAGCCGTTTTTCTCGCTTCTGTTTATACTCATAGTACCTCAATATATAATCAACATATTCCGCAAGAAAACCTCAGTGCGTGTTAAAGCTGCAAAATGTGTCGGTACGGCGCTTATTGCGGGAGTGTTCTTTTTACCTGTGATGAGCATGATACTTAATGGTTTTGTTTTTCCAACCGCAAGGACAATATTTGTTGTATTGCCGTTTTTTGCGGTTATTATGGCAATTACACTGCATGATATATTTAAACACAAGCTGTTAAATAAGCCTGTGCTCGCCGTTACGGCGTTGCTTTCTTGCGGCGCTTTGGCGTTTTTGGCGAGGATACAGCCGCGGATTTACAGCAGCCCGGAGCTTGCGGGCATGGGTGTGCGTATGCAGGCATATGCTGTAGCAATGCTTGTTATCGTTATTGTGTGCGCTGCGTGTTTGTGGATTGCGTCGCTTAAAAAGACAGAAAAAACGCGGCTGCTGTGGATTGTGCTTGCTGTTGCCGTTATGATTAACATGGCGGCAGATGGATATATTACTTATAATGAGCGTATCACATGGTCAAGGGAAGAGGTACATGAGGCATATAACGGGAAGCTGAAGCAAGCGGTTGATTACCTCAAGCAAACGGATGATGGATTTTATAGGATGGAACGGGATGTTGTTGGATTCACAATTTATTTAGACGCCGGTATATTTGACTATTACGGAATATCGACATATGATACGGCAATAAATCGTTATTATGTAGAATTCAGAGAAAAATTATGGCCGGAGATATGGCCTGTTCAGCCGGCGCTGCAATATACGGCATATGCGAATGATTCGTTAAATAATAATCTGCTCGAAACGATTACCGGAATAAAGTATATTGTTACAGGAAAAACCGATTACGACAAGGATGTGTACGAGCCTGTGAAAGAGCTTGGCAATGTTTCGGTGCTGAGAAATAAAAATATGCAGTCTATGGGAATGTTTTTTGATAAGGTTGTGAGTACACAGGAATTTGAAAGCTTGACGGAGGACGAAAAGGATGCGCTAATGCGTGAGGCGCTGTTTACAGAGGATGAAACGGTGCTCATACCTAAAACGCCGACAGCGGATTTACAGCTTGAGGATGCAAAAAAGACATTTGACACAGCGGGCAGCGTGGAGGTAACCCTTGACAAGAAGACATCTGATATTACGGCGGATGTCAGTGCGAAGAGCGACGGAGTGCTTATGCTGAGCGTGCCATATGAAAACGGTTGGGAGATTTATGTGGATGGGCAAAAAGCGCAATTGCTGCGTGTAGATTATGCGTTTTGCGGCGTAGAGCTTACAAAAGGTGAGCATATGGTGCAGCTGCGCTATGTTTTACCGGGGCTTTATGCGGGGGCAGCATTGTCACTTATAGGGCTTGGAATATTGGGATTGTGGATAGTGCTGTATTATAAGCAAGCAAAAAAAGTGAAATTGTTAGCTGATAATGAAGCGAAAAACAGCGATGAAGTGTAAAATATAATAATAAAAAGCCCTGCGGACAAGAAAACTTTTGCTCGCAGGGCTTTTTTGCTTTGCTTAATCTTTAAAGAATACCATTTGCTGTTTGTTTATATCTCCTGACCCGAGCGTCATTACAATGTCGCCGGGTTTCCAATTTTTCATAAGATAGTCTTTTATCCCGCGGAAAGTGGGAATATACATACACGTTGCCGAATTAGCATTGATTGCAGAAACCACATCGCGTGCGTGAATGCCTTGCGTATCAGTGTCACGTCCGGGATAAATATCGGGCATAAGTACTTCGTCTGCATGAGTGAAGCATTGCGCATATTTATCTTTTAGAGTACGTGCGCGGGTGTATGAATTGCATTGAAAAACCACCCATAGCTTTTTGTGCGGTACAAGGGATGCAGCCTCAAGGCACGCGGCAATTTCGCTGGGGTGATGTGCATAATCATGAAATACTTTAACGCCGTCACGTTCGCCGATAAGCTCAAAACGTCGTCCGGCGAGTTTATAAGCCTTAAGTGCTGCAATAGAGGTGGAAACCTTTACACCGAACACTTCATATGCAAATGCCGTTGCCGCAAGTGCGTTGCGCAGGTTGTGAAGCCCCGGTACGGTTAGTTCAAGCATACCTAAAGCTTCGCCGCGATATATGATTGTTCCGCTGCCATAGCCAAGCTCATTGAAGGTGGGTGAATCAAGATACCAATCACTTGTCGGTGCATTGTTATATGTGATTATTTTGCAGGGCGAATAGTCTTTAAGGCGATAGGCAAGCTCATCTGATTGATTTAGGAGGAGTATGCCGTTTTTATCCATTTTTTTGATAAATTCGACGAATGTGTCAAAAATATCATCAATATCACGATAACAATCAAGGTGATCATCATCAATATTGTTGACCAAGATATGTGACGGATGCAACGTTAAGAAGCTGCGCACATATTCGCAGGCCTCGGTTATAAATGCATCATTAGTACCGATTTTTACACCGCCGGAAAGAAAATCGACCATACCTCCCACATGAATAGTGCAGTCATCATCTGAATGCTCCATGATGAGCGCGAGCATAGAGGTGATGGTGGTTTTGCCATGGCAGCCGGAAATGCAAGCTACACGGTCGTAATGACCGGAGATAAGCCCGAGGAGCTTAGAGCGTTCAAGCATAGGAATATCATGCGCTGCAGCGTATGCGTATTCGGGGTTAAACGGCTTAATTGCCGCCGTGTATACCACAAGTCCTGCGCCGTGTACATTTTTTTCGTCATGCCCAAATGTAACAGGAATACCTTGCTGCTCTAACTGGCGGGTAAATGCGGATTCTTTTATGTCGGAGCCGGTAATGCTGTAACCGTTTGCACGCAAAATTTGCGCAAGTCCGCTCATAGAACAGCCGCCAATGCCTATAAAATGTACAGGCTTATTTTTAGGAATGGTAAATTTTGTATCCATTCAATTCTCCTAAATTTTACTTCATTCGCATTATAGCGGATGATATTTGCATAATAATATTTATTATACTGAATTTGTTGCATATAATCAACTCTGTGGGATGTCTTTTTCTGTAAAGTGTGATATAATATCATATATGGATGATGCAAGCATGAAAATTGAATTATCTGACGGGAGTAAGATAGACGTTGTTGTCAGCAGAAAAGCGATGAAAAATATCCGCCTGCGTGTTGGGAGAGATGGCACCGTAGGTGTTAGTGCGCCTCAAAATGTGAGCGACAGCAGAATACAGGAATTTGTGAACGCTAAACGAGGGTGGATTGAAAGCCATATCAGAAATTTTGAAAAAGCGGATGATGACGGTGATACTATTTTATTTTTAGGCATAAAATATACTATTGAGGTTGTTAAAGACAGGCGTACAGGCGTTGCACTCAATGATAATAATATGAATATTTTTTGCAGTAATCCCGATGAATATGAAGTGGTATTGCAAAAATGGTGGATACAGCAGGCGGCAACATTTCTTAATGAGGCTGTAAATAAGTGGTTTCCGATTATTGATAAAAACAGCGAGAAAAGCGGCGGAGAAAAACCGGCGATTAAAATTCGTAAAATGAAAACCTTATGGGGCAGTTGTACAAGCGCAGAGCGGGCGATACGTTTTAATTATTACCTTATGTGCTCCTCTCCGGAGTGTGTTGAATATGTGGTATTGCATGAGCTTACGCATCTTCTTTATCCTAATCACGGCATGGAGTTCAAAACATTTTTAACAAAATATATGCCCGATTGGAAAGAACGTAAAAAACGTTTGGAGAGCGAATGTGCGACAGTGCGAATGTTTTAATAAATATGCGTAAATTATGTTTTTTAATTAGTTTCGCTTGACAATTTAACAGAATATCTATATAATAATTCTTGCGCGTAACGGCGCGTAAATGCGCGGGCGTGGCGGAATTGGCAGACGCGCCAGACTTAGGATCTGGTGCCTTAGGCGTGAAGGTTCAAGTCCTTTCGTCCGCACCATTTATATATGCGGGAGTGGCTCAGTGGTAGAGCGTCGCCTTGCCAAGGCGAATGTCGCGAGTTCGAATCTCGTCTTCCGCTCCATTGTACAAGGTGTCATTCCCATCATTATGATGGGAATGTGCATTTTGTAAGAGCGTCTTAATAAAGACGCGGGTGTAGCTCAGTGGCAGAGCACCGGCTTCCCAAGCCGGCTATGTGGGTTCGATTCCCATCACCCGCTCCAAGAAAATATTTGTGCAACTGCGCAGGTTGATATTTGCGGGTGTGGCTCAATGGTAGAGCGTCGGCCTTCCAAGCCGAATGCGTGGGTTCGATTCCCATCACCCGCTCCAAAAAACATCATATATATGCGCCTCTAGCTCAGTTGGCTAGAGCACCTGACTCTTAATCAGGGTGTCCAGGGTTCGAATCCCTGGAGGCGCACCATCAAAAACCGCTTAACCGTTAGGGTTGGGGCGGTTTTTTTAATTTTTTTTAATTGCTCTAATTTGGCGATTTAGTGTTTTGACTGATTTTTGACTGACTAAGTATTCTTTGTAAAAGTGAAATATGGGGGATTTCTCATATCGATGGTAGAGTGGAAGGTGCGTATATACGTCCATTGTCATCTGTATACTTCCATGTCCTAAGAGCCGTTGTACGGTTTGAGGATTGACGCCTACAACCGCCAGGTATGTTGCGAATGTATGCCTGAGAATATGACTTGTTAAATCGGTGATTGGTTCTGGATTGTCAGCGGTAGCAACGGCAGTATTCAGTTTTCGCATAACACTGTCCCACATTTTGCGATAGGATGAGCGTGTTGTGAGGCCCCCTGCTTGCGTTTCAAACAAGTAATCGGATTTATGGTTGGAAGTAGCTATATAATCCATTAGAGCGGCACGTAGCAGGCTTACAATTGGGTTTGTT
>JAVXIJ010000023.1:0-16724 GCA_036648415.1 Christensenella sp. | reverse complement strand
CCAATCAATCAGACGTAATATATTATATAATTTTTAGCGCTCATATGCAAATTTTACAACAAAAAATCGGCTGAACGCGCTGTCCAACCGATTCATTACTCGAACCAATGCACCTGAAACAAAGTCCTTTTGTCCGCTGCATCGTTGGCGTCGCTCCGAATCTGATATACTTAACCTTATTTGCTTTCCTGCTGCGCTTTTAAGTTCTCAAACGCGCTGTAAATCATAAGCTTTATTCTGTTAAGCTGATTTACCTCGGACGCGCCCGGGTCATAATCTACCGCAACAATGTTTGCCTGTGGATATTTATTTCTGATACCGCGTATCATTCCCTTGCCCACAACATGATTCGGCAAACACGCAAACGGCTGCACGCAAATAATATTCGGTGTGCCCTCTTCAATCAAATGCAGCATCTCTGCCGTAAGGAACCACCCCTCGCCCGTGCAATTACCGTTAGAAAGCATTTGCGTTGCAAGCTCCGCCAAATGTGAAATGTGCGGATACGGCTCAAAATGCTTGCTTTTTGCAAGCGAACGCTGAATAGGATTCTTAAACCAATTCACCACATTAACGCCAAACTGACTTGCCTTATACATAAGCTTGCTTTTACCCATCTCAAAATATTTAAACTTTGAGCTGTAAAAGCTGTACATACCAAAATCCATAAGCGCGGGCAGCACCGCTTCCCCGCCCTCACGCTCTATCACCTCAATTGCATGATTATTCGCGTCCGGGTGATATTTCACGAGTATCTCGCCCACTATCCCGACCTTCGGTTTCTCCACTCCTGTGCGCTCCAGCGCATCAAACTCCCTTACAAGCTGTTTTGATGCCTTGCGATAGCCCAAATAGCTCGTGCGGTACACAATATCCTGTATCTTTTTGACCCACTTTTCATAAAGTGCATCCGTTTCGCCTTTATTCTTTTCATACGGGCGCGTACCCAGCAGCACCTTTTGCAGCAAATCGCCCAGCAAAATCGCTATCATAATGCGCACTGCCCACCCGGGAGTCATTTTGAGCCCGGGGTTTTTCTCTAAGCCCGAAAAATTGATAGACGCCACCACAACCTGTGGGAATCCCGCCTCTTTCAGCGCTTTTCGCAAAAACGCAAGATAATTTGATGCACGACATCCGCCACCCGTCTGCGTAAGCATAATAACAGTATTGTCAGGGTCAAGCTTACCTGTAATAAACGCGTTTACAAGCTGCCCCACAACAATAATAGTCGGATAACACGCATCATTATTAACATATTTAAGCCCAACATCAATATCCTCTTTGCTAACCTCCGTCAGCACCTTGAAATTATAACCTGTCGGGTCAAACGCTTGTTTTAAAAACTGAAATTGCAGCGGCGCCATCTGCGGACATACAATCGTGCCCTTTTCACGCATTTCCTTTGTGAAAATACGGCGATGCCATACTGCGTCACCGCGTTTTTCTATTTTCTTTGTCGTATCCTCTTTTTGTTCCTTAAGCGCGGCAAGCAACGAGCGAATCCTTATTTTTGCAGCTCCTAAATTACTGATTTCATCAATTTTCAACAACGTATAAATTTTGCCCGCAGCGGTAACGATCTCTTGTACCTCATCCGTTGTAATTGCATCCAAACCACATCCAAACGAATTAAGCTGCACTAACTGCAAACAATCATAACGTCCTACTGCGGCTGCCGCCTCATATAGCCTCGAATGGAATGCCCATTGGTCCATAACACGAATAGGGCGTTCAAGCTGCCCCAAATGCGCCACACTGTCCTCTGTTAATACCGCAAGCCCATAGCTTGTGATAAGTGACGGTATTCCGTGGTTGATCTCCGCATCCACATGATACGGCCGCCCCGCAAGCACTATTCCCGTGTTGCCCGTTTCCTCCAACCACTTAATGGTCTTTTCACCTTGGTCGCGCATATCCTGCTTAAATCGTTCAAGCTCAATATATGCTGCGTCCGCCGCCTCCTTAGCCTGCTCCTCCGTTATGCCGTACTTCCCGAATTCTTTCATAATCTTCTGCGGCATAAACTCGCGTTCATCAAGCGCCACAAAAAAATTGATGAATTCAATCCCCTTTTCGTGCAATACATCCATATTGTTCTTAATAACCTCAGGATAAGAGGTTACAACAGGGCAATTATAGTGATTATTTGTATTGTCATATTCCTTTATCTCAAAAGGAACACAAGGATAAAAGATTTTCTTTACACCCTTTTTCGCCAAATTCTCGATATGCCCGTGTATCAGCTTTGCCGGATAACACACCGTGTCTGAAGAAATTGTTTCCATTCCCTCCTCAAACATAGCATGATTTGACGGATCGGAAAGCACCACACTAAACCCCAGCTTTGTAAACATAGTGTGCCAAAAAGGATAATTCTCATAAATATTAAGCGCGCGCGGAATACCAATCGTTCCGTTTGGCGCTTCCCTTTCGCTCAAAGACTCATAATCAAACACACGCCTCAATTTGTAATCATACAAATCAGGCATATCATTTTTCTTTGCATACCCACTGCCCTTTTCACAACGGTTTCCCGAAATAAATTTTCTGCCGTCATCAAAGCTGATTATTGTGAGCATACATCTGTTTTCACATTTACCGCACCGCGCAAAGCTTCCCTTGTAAGTAAAGGTCGCAAGCTCCTCTTTGGTAATCATAGCTGAATGCTTATTTTTCATTTCTTTTTGCGCAAGCAGTGCCGCGCCGAACGCGCCCATAAGCTCCGCAATATCAGGACGCACAACCTCTCTGCCGAGCTCAAGCTCAAAAGTGCGTAAAATTGCATTATTTTTGAAAGTTCCGCCCTGCACTACAATGTTTTTACCCAAATCCGCAGGATCTTTGACCTTTATTACCTTATAAAGCGCATTTTTTACCACAGAATACGATAATCCCGCGGAAATATCCCCTACCGTCGCGCCTTCCTTTTGCGCCTGTTTCACACGGCTGTTCATAAACACCGTGCACCGCGTTCCAAGGTCGACCGGATTACGTGCGGCAAGCGCCTCCTGCGCAAAATCCTCTATCGGTATCCCCAACGAATAAGCAAAGGTCTGCAAAAAACTGCCACATCCCGACGAACACGCCTCATTTAGCATAATGCCGTCTACAACGCCGTTTTTAATGTGCAGACACTTCATATCCTGTCCGCCTATATCAATAATTAAATCTACATCCTTATTGAAAAACGCCGCCGCTTTATAATGCGCCATCGTTTCAATTTCTCCAAGGTCAAGCTTTAAAGCTTCCTTTATGATTGCCTCGCCATAGCCTGTTACACACGCTCCCGCAATATACGCACCCTCCGGCAGCTTGCTGTAAACATCACGCACTATTTCCACAGCGGAATCAAGCGGACTTCCCTCATTAGAATGATAATGCGAATAAAGCATTCTGCTTTTGTCATCAATTATCACTGCCTTAATGGTGGTGCTTCCTGCATCCATCCCAAGATAGCAAGCCCCGCTTGCCTGTGAAAGCTCCGCGCGCTCAACATTCTTTTGCGCATGGCGCTCCTCAAAAGCCTTATAAGCCTCATCATTTTCAAATAACGGTGTAAGCCGCCGTGTTTCATGCGCGCCGTCCCCTGCGTTTCTCAGCAAATTCGGAAGCTCCTGTATGCTGAACTCATCACTGTCCGCCATAAGCGCCGCACCAAACGCAACAAAAAGATGCGAATTTTCAGGATGAATAATCGCCTCTCCGCTAAGCTTTAAGGTTTCAATAAAACGGTTTCTAAGCTCTGTTAAATAATGCAGCGGCCCGCCCAAAAACGCGACATTTCCGCGAATCGGTCTGCCGCACGCAAGCCCCGAAATTGTTTGATTTACCACCGACTGAAAAATCGAAGCCGCAATATCTTCTTTAGCGGCTCCCTCATTTATAAGCGGCTGTACATCTGTTTTTGCAAATACACCGCAACGCGCGGCGATTGGATAAATCGTTTTATATGTCTTTGCAAGCTCGTTAAGCCCTGCCGGGTCGGTATTCAAAAGCGTCGCCATCTGGTCTATAAATGCGCCTGTGCCCCCTGCGCAAGTCCCGTTCATACGCTGTTCAAGCGACGGCTTCATATATGTTATCTTAGCATCCTCTCCGCCGAGCTCAAGCACAACATCCGCCTGCGGAATATACTTTTGCGTTGCGCGCGCACCTGCCACCACTTCCTGAATAAATGGCAAACCGAGCAATTTTGCAACAGAAAGCCCCCCCGAGCCTGTTATAGCTGAGGTCACCTTGTATTCACCGCATTCCTTTGCAACTTCCTCAAACAGATTAAGCAGTTCGCCCCGCACATCCGAAAAGTGACGTCTATATCTTTCAAACAGGATATTATCTTTCCCATCTATCAAAACGATTTTTATCGTTGTTGACCCAATATCCAGTCCCAATTTGTATTCTGCCATAGCTACCTCCCGCTGACAAGATATTATATCAAATATATATGAATTATACAAGAACGTAAAAAAGAACGAGTACTCTTCGCACCCGTTCTTTAAGCTTACATTTTACCGTCAAAGAGGTCTTTTCGCGCAGATAAATCTGTCACGGAACCATGAACCCATACCTCTTACAACAATTTGCCCCGAGCCCGAGGACGCATCCACAATGCTGCCGCCGCCAAGGTAAATCCCCACATGGCCGCTTACACAGACAATGTCGCCGCGCTGCATATTATCCCAGCCTACAGAAGCATATCCCGAGCCTGCCCAACCGCCCGATGTCATATACCCGATACCATTGCCGCTCTGCTGCAATGCATAATACACAAACCCTGAACAGTCAAACGAATCCGGTCCTTTGCCGCCCAAAACATACGGTTTTCCGACCTGTGCCATAGCCGCGTCAATAAATGCTTCCACCGAACCCGGATTAGCCGCCGCCGCACTTCCGCCGCCGCCACCACCGGAAGAACCCTTGTTTCCGCTTGGTTTCTTTCCGCTTGTGCCACTCTTTTTGCCTGAACTCTTCTTTTTAGCATCTTCTTCTTTTTTCTTGTCCGCCGCCTTTTTCTCTTCAGATTCTTCAGCATTATCAGAGAACAGCATATCCATTGTTTGGCTGCCCACACTGCCGTCATCTGTAAGACCGTTCATACGCTGAAAATATTTAACCGCTTTTTCGGTCATCTCGCCAAAATGTCCTGTAACACTGACATCATAGCCTAAATTAAGCAATCGTTCTTGTATGAGTGAAACATCATCTCCGTCAGCATTAAGCGCCGCGGTATATTCCTTTGCAGCATCCGAAAAAAGTATAGCCTGTGTTTCTGCACCTGCCGCGCCGTCCACCTCCAACCCATGCTTGCGCTGAAACGCCTGTACTGCGCGTAAGGTTGCAGGTCCGAAATAATCAGTCGCCTGATCCTGCGACATATAATGCAGCTCCATCAAGCGGTCTTGCAAAGCGGGTACTGCGGGATTGTTTTCCCCCGCAAGCAATGTAACATATTGAGGTGTAGGAGCGGGCGTAGGCGCAGGAGGCGCAGTCGGCTCTGCTGCCGCTGCTGCCGGTGTTTCCGTCGGTGCTGCCGCCGCTACTGCCGCCGGTGTCGCATCGGCTGCTTGCTGTGCAGCTGCCGCCGTTGTCGTCGTATCCTGCGGTTTTGCCGTATCACCGTTCGCCGCCATAACCATTACCGGAACCATTATAGCTACTACTGCAATCGCTACCACCACTGTAAAACGTTTATTATTTATTTTATGCGCGGAATATTTTCGCGCCCTTTGCGGTTGCGCCGTTCTCGTTCGTGAAGCCTTCACAGACGAAATCGCGGCTTTCGCACCCACCTTTTTTACATTTTTTTTATTAAACACGTGCATACTAAGGATTGATCTTTTTAACAGCAAAAACTTGTTTCTCAGCGTCTTTGCCATTTTTGAAAAAGCTTCCTTAACATTAGATATAATATGATACATATTATTCTCCTATGTTTTTTATTAAACAGGCTGTACCCCATCCATATAATCAAACTTATTATACTATTTTTTTACATATTTGTAAACAATTTCGTAACAAAGCGTTAATACTGCCTTAACATAAAATCAAAGACACTATTTTGCTTTTTTACTTTTTCCCGTCACTTTATTTACAATCATTACAACCACGCAAATCGCTGCAATAACCACAAATATTGAAACCATGCCCTGCCACATAAGCTGTAGCGCACTTCCCACTGTACTCATCTTATTCTTCCTTTCGTCACTACATCAAAATCGGTACAAGCCCAAGAATTACGCCGCCCGCAATTACCGATGCAATTTGTCCCGATACATTTGCGCCTACCGCAAACATCAGCAAATGATTCTGATTATTTGCCTCAAGCCCCATTTTTTGCACAACACGCGCAGACATCGGAAAAGCCGATATACCCGCCGCTCCAATCATTGGGTTCATCTTCTTTTTGCTGAACACATTCAACAATTTTGCAAACATAACGCCCGCAATCGTATCAAAGAAGAACGCAAGAAGCCCTAACCCCATTATAAGCAAGGTTTGCAGATTTACGAATGTTTCCGCTTTCATAGTGGATGCAATAGTAAGCCCCAAAAGCAATGTAATTAGATTTACCAACACCTTTTGAGCCGTTTCCGAAAGCGAATCCAGCACACCGCACTCGCGCAGCAAATTCCCAAACATCAAAAATCCCACCAGTGCAATAGACGCGGGCGCAACAAGCCCCGCAATCAACGTTACTGTAATGGGGAACAATATCTTTGCAATACGCGGAATATCCTCTCCGTGATACTCCATTTTAATCGCTCGTTCTTTTTTAGTTGTAACGAGCTTTATGGCCATCGGTTGTATTATAGGGACAAGCGCCATATAAGAATATGCCGCCACGGCAATCGCACCCATATATTTACTTCCCAAAACCTGCGAAACAAGTATAGATGTTGGGCCGTCCGCCGCACCGATTATACCTATAGATGCCGCATCCGTCAAAGAAAATCCCATGCCTGCCGCCGCCAAAATCGTTATAAATATACCAAACTGTGCCGCCGCGCCAAAAAACAACAGCTTAGGGTTTTTTAGAAGCGGTCCAAAATCAATCATCGCGCCGATACCTATAAACAAAAGCAACGGCATTGCTTCCGAAGCCGAAATTCCGACACTGAACAGCCAATCAATTATTCCCTGTACCGGCCCGACCCCCGCCAACACCTGATCCACCGCGCCCGACATTGGAATGTTCACTAAAATCGCACCAAACCCAATAGGCAAAAGCAGCGCCGGCTCAAGCTTTTTGGAAATCGCCAAAAAAATAAGCACCGCACCCACAACAAACATAACAACCTGCTGCCAGGTAAGTGCCGCAAAGCCTTCAATCAAAAAATCCATCAAATTCTCCTTCTCAAACACGATCATTTATAATTCCATATATAACATTTATTATATCATTGTATGTTCACAATTAAAACACATTTTATACATTTTGTTTTTTTATGCAAAAAACAATCATACCCGCCTCAGCGGTTACATAGCTCCGCAAATTTCATAACAGTGTATACAGCAACAGCCGCGCAAAACGCGGCTGTCAGATTATCTACATTTACTTTTTGTTTGATTTCATCCTCTGTTGGTGGTCAAGCACACGTTTTCTTATGCGCAAAGTTTTAGGTGTGACTTCCAAAAGCTCATCATCCCCCAAAAACTCAAGCATTTCTTCCATGCTCATATTCTTAGGCGGAACCAACCTCAGCGAATCATCACTGCCCGACGCGCGAACATTTGAAGCGTGCTTCTTCTTGCACACATTCACCACCAAATCTTCATTTTTAGGTGAACATCCAACCACCATACCCGCATATATCGGCACACCCGCACCGATAAACAGCGTTCCGCGTTCCTGCGCATTGTAAAGACCGTAGATTACAGATGTGCCCGACTCAAACGCAATAAGCGAACCGACCGAACGTTTTTCAATGTCACCTTTATATGGTTCGTATCCGTCAAACACAGTGTTAAGTATACCTTCACCGCGTGTATCCGTCAAAAATTCACTGCGATACCCAAACAACCCGCGTGCAGGGATTTTAAACTCTATGCGCATACGCTCACCCTGCGGTGTCATGTGCACCATTTCTGATTTACGCGAACCCAATTTCTCGATAACATTTCCCACACTCTCGGCAGGAACATCCACCAACAAACGCTCAATAGGCTCACACATATGCCCGTCAACCGTCTTATACAAAACCTTAGGCGCACCCACCATAAATTCATAGCCCTCGCGGCGCATAGTTTCAATTAAAATTGAAAGGTGCATTTCTCCGCGTCCTAATACACGAAAAGTTTCTGCCGTATCTGTTTCATGCACACCCAGCGATACATCCTTGCGCAGCTCCGCCAATAAACGGTCACGCAAATGCCGCGATGTTACATATTTACCCTCTCTGCCCGCGAACGGTCCGTTATTAACAGAAAAGGTCATCTCCACTGTAGGCTCCGAAATTTTCACAAATGGCAGCGGCTTAAATTCATAAGGCGCGCAAACGGTATTGCCTATATTCACGGTGTCAATCCCCGAAAACGCAATAATATCCCCTGCGGAAGCACTTTCCACAGCCAAACGTTTCAAGCCGTCATACTGATATATCGCCGTTACCTTGCCCGTGGTGCACAAATCCTCCACATGGTAATCACACAGCGACACCTCTTGACCGGTCTTGATTGTTCCGCGTTCAATTCTTCCTACCGCAATACGCCCGACATATTCATTGTAATCAATAGAAGACACCAGCATTTGCAGCGGCTCCTCCGCATTTCCCTGCGGTGCCGGAATATAACTTAAAATCATATCAAACAACGGTTTTAAATCCGCACCTGTTTGCATAGGGTCTACTGTCGCCGTGCCGTCACGCCCCGAGCAATATATTATGGGGCTGTCAAGCTGCTCATCCGTTGCATCAAGCTCCAGCAACAGCTCTAATACCTCATCCCCCACATCATTTAAACGAGCATCAGGTCTGTCCATTTTGTTTACAACAACAATTACTCTGTGGTTAAGCTCCAGCGCCTTTTGCAGCACAAAACGCGTCTGCGGCATAGGTCCTTCAAAGGAATCCACTAACAGCAGCACACCGTTAACCATTTTTAATACACGTTCAACCTCGCCGCCGAAATCTGCGTGCCCGGGGGTATCCACAATGTTTATTTTTACGCCGTTATAGTAAGTAGCCGTGTTTTTAGCAAGTATGGTAATTCCACGCTCGCGTTCAAGATCTCCTGAGTCCATCACTCGATCCGCCACTACCTGATTGTCACGGAATGTACCACCCTGTTTCAACATTTCATCCACCAAAGTTGTCTTACCGTGATCTACATGCGCGATGATTGCAATATTTCTTAAATCTTCTCTAATCAATTTTTTACTTCCTCTCTTTCAGAACAATTTATTATATACCAAACAGCGCTGATACGCAAGGTTTTACCTTTGTATACACACATATTTATGCATGATAAATAATAATGTCCTCAATATTAACTGTAATGTACTGAAAAATCATGCGCCGCGAACGCCGCCAAAAATGTATAAATCATCAAAAAGCTCTGCAAAAAGTACCGAGGCTTCTCCCGTAACGTCCGAAATTGTCAGCGGTACAGGTTCTTTCGGCACAAAAATACCACATAACAACCACGCTGTCATGCAAAGCATAAAACATTCATTTTTACTGTTGACATAACTGTTTGGTTGGTGCTTAATACTACTTTGTCACAATACGCACATTAGAATCCCGATATTTCCCGGGGGAAACGCCCTCTAACTTTTTAAACACCTTTGTAAAATAACTCTGTTCTTCAAATCCAACCACATAAGCAAGCTCCACCAACGAAATATCCGTTGTGCGCAGCAGCTTCTTTGCATTCTCGATACGCACATGATTTATATATGCGCTTATGCTCTTTTGCGTTTCCTCTTTAAAAATCTTGCTTAAATACGATACCGAAAATCCCGCCAAATTGGCAAGCTCATTTAAAGATATTTTTTTCATATAGTTTTCTTCAATATAATTTCTAACCTTTTCCACAATAGCATTAAGGCGCACATGGCTGTTTGGGAAAACAGAAAACATGATACTGTTCAGCACCTTTGTAAGCCATTCGTTAAGGTCGCGAATATTCTCAAATTGTTGTATTTCGCTGATATAGTCCCCCGAAAGCGCAAACACATTTTCAATGCCGATGCCTGACGACACCGCCGCCCGCAGCAGCCCCACCACAAGCTCTGTAACACGCGCTTTTATAATTTTAAGGTCGCCGAACGAGTGAAAATAAATCCCGCCCAAAATTTCATTCAGAAGCTCCTGCGCTTCCTCTCTGTTCTTCAGCTTAATATGGTTTAATAAAACCTTTTCCATCTCCATCTGGCTCTCAAGCGTTTCCTTGAGGTCCTTATGCTCATAAATAAGGTCATGCACGCGTTCTAACGGCTTTTTCGCCTCGTTTTTAATCAAATCGCTCGAGCGAATTGCCGCCGCCGCGCTTTTTGTAACAATGTTAATCATCTCTGCTAAATACGAAACACGATTACACGCAATATATCCCACATTCTCAGCAATTTTCAAGAGTGCTCGCGTATCCTTTTTATGAAAAACATTTTGCAAATCTTCCGCCGCAAATTCTTTCAAATCCACCATGAAAAACGGCCCCGCAATAATCGCATATCTAAGCTCAAGCTCCAGCGGCACGCCGCTTGCTATAAAGCACAGCCCCAACGGACATAAATATTCATATTTGCCGCCCCATTTTTCAGATTGAAACGCGCTGTTTGTGTGCAGCGCCGCGCAATTTTTTTCAACACCGTACCTTTTTTGCAGCCGCAAACACTCTCGGCAAAAAGGATTATCGGGAACACAGCTCTCCCAAACATCCTCCACCGAACAATTTATGCCCAACGCATTTTGTATCAGTCTACAACTTTTTTCAAGCGAAACATCCTTTTTTTTCATCAATATATCCCTGCACTACTGAAAAAATAATTGCTATACTAACAGTATAACACACGCATACAAATGCTTACACTTCACTGATCTTTGCCGCTTCAAATTCTTCTTCGATTTCCTTTGATGGTTTCTTATCAAGCAAGCTTACCGCCACACACGCTAAAAGTGCAAGCAAGAATCCGGGCACGATTTCGTAAAGCCCCGTTGCCTCCGTCAAAAATACATTCCACAAAATCGCCACCGCAAAGCCTGTCACAATGCCCGCAAGTGCGCCGTTGCGCGTCGTGCGTTTCCAAAACAGCGCCAACAACACAACAGGCCCAAACGCCGAACCAAATCCTGCCCATGCAAAGGACACCACCGTCATAATGGACGTCTTAGGGTCGCGCGCAAGTATTACGGCAATAATTGCAATAGCTATAACGCCTATCCTTCCAATCCACATAAGCTTTTTCTCTGACGGCTTTTTCTTCGCAACTTTTTCATAAATATCCGCCGTAATTGCAGAGGATGCCACCAAAAGCTGTGAGTCCGCCGTGCTCATTACCGCCGCAAGAATTGCCGAAAGAAGTATACCCGCAATAACCGGTACAAACAGCCTGCCTGCCATAACAAGGAACACCGTCTGCGCCCCTGCCGCATCCGTAAACATATCTCCCAGATAAAGACGCCCTATAATACCCACCATAATAGCACCCGCAAGCGCAAGCACATTCCATGTAGTCGCTATGCGCCGCGAGGTTTTAATCTGACGCGGTTCCTTTATTGCCATATATCTGATAATTATATGCGGCATACCAAAATATCCAAGCCCCCATGCAAGATTAGAAATAAGCGACATCGGGTTTAACGGCTGTCCGTTTAGGTTTGTGAAAGGGTCAAGAAATCCGGGAGCGATATTGCTTGCCGCACGCGTCACTTCCTCCACTCCTCCAAGCTTCCCCATTGCCGCAAGCGGCACCACAAAAACCGCCACGAGCATCAACATCCCTTGAAAAAAATCCGTCCAGCATACGGCCTTAAATCCGCCCATAAAGGTGTAGCCGATTATAACCGCCGCGCAGATAATCATTGCCACTGTATAGTCCATCCCGGGGAAAACAGCCGTAAACACCGTTCCGCCCGAAACAAAACCCGACACTACGTAAAATGTGAAAAATACAAGTATAACTATTGAGCTTATAAACCGCAGCAAGCCCTTGTCATCCTTAAAACGATTTTCAAAAAACTGCGGAATAGTAATAGAGTCCCCCGCCACATATGAATATTGGCGCAAACGCTTTGCCACCACAAGCCACGAACAATATGACCCAATCGCAAGCCCAATGCCAAGCCACACCTCGCTCATCCCCGAAAGGTACAGCGCCCCCGGCAGCCCCATCAAAAGCCAACCGCTCATATCGGATGCCTGCGCGCTGATTGCCGTCACCGCAGGGTTCAGTCCTCTGCCTCCAAGCATATAATCTGAAAGGTTTGATGATTTTTTATAAAAATAAAAACCTATCAGCAGCACAAAAACAAAATAACCTATAAACGAACCTACAACACCCCAACTAAACTCCATATCAATCTCCCTTTAAATCAATCTTACCGCTTTAGTATACCTAAAAACAAACTGTTTGACAAGATTACAGCCCTACAAAAAAACGCATACAAAAGCGGCCTTGCGTAAAGCCGCTTACCATGCACATGATTTTTATATTTCTTCTTCGGTTTCGGTGTAATCCTTCGCTTCATTTTTATAATGCTCTACCAACATTTGCTGATACGCTGTATCTGCCTTAGTAAGCTCTCTTACAACCTTTGCGGGCGAGCCCATAATCATGCTGCCGTCGGGGAATTCTTTGTTTGGTGTAATAAGCGCGCCCGCCGCCACCAAGCAATTTTTACCGATTTTTGCACCATCCAAAATTATCGCACCGATACCTATAAGCGACCCGTCACCAATCACGCACGAATGCATATTAACGTTATGCCCGACAACCACATTGTCACCGATTAAAAGCGGCTGCTCATCATTCGTGTGCAGCACGCTGTTGTCCTGCACATTTGAATTTTTACCTATTATAATTTGGTTTACGTCCCCGCGCAAGGATGCACACGGCCATATGCTTGAATACTCCTTTAGCACAACATCTCCCGCCACAACCGCGCTTTTATGCACAAACGCCGTCGCGTCTATCTGCGGCTCTTTGCCTTTAACCCTCGTTATCATAATAAGTCCTCCTCAAACGTCTTTATCGCTATCGCTGTTTCAATGCGCTTCTTTTCCGTTTCACAGCCGATTTTATATGGTTTTCTGATGTCACCCGTAGCGTGATACGCATTCGCCGCACAGCCACCCGAGCAATAATATTTCGCCCAACAATCGGCGCAGCCCTCTTTTGTAAACACATTCGTTTCCAAAAACTGCCGTTTAATGCCTTCATCCACCTCTGCGTTTAATACATCTCCCATGCAAAAATCCGCCATGCCTGCAAACTGATGACACGGATAAAGCTTGCCGTCCGCCGTAACCGCAAGATATTCGCTGCCCGCACCGCACCCGCGCAAACGCTTATTAAGGCACGGCCCCGAATTAAGATCAATCATAAAATGGAAAAAATTAAAACCCTTGCCCGCCTTGTCGCGCTTGATATACTCACGCGCCAAAAGCTCATATTCATGCTTTAGCTGCGGAATATGCTCCGCGCGAATTGCATAGCTCTCGCCTGTAACAACAGGCTCCACAGATATTTGGTCAAACCCCGCATCCGCAAGCGCGCACACATCATTTGAAAAATCCAGATTATCGGCAGTATAAGTACCCCGCACATAATATTCACGGTCACCTCTGCCGTCAACAATTTTATGCGCATTTTTAACTACTCTGTCATAGCTGCCCTCACCCGCAACATTTTTGCGCATTTTATCATGCACTTCTTTTCTTCCGTCAATGCTGATTACAACATTTTTCATTTCTTTGTTGATAAAATCCGCCATCTCATCCGTCACATGATACGCATTGGTCGTGAGTGTAAAGCGTATATTTTTATCGTGCAGCTTTTCCTGCTCACGCCCGTATTCCACTGTCTTTTTCACCACTTCAAAGTTCATAAGCGGCTCTCCGCCGAAAAAGTCCACCTCAAGATTCCTGCGATTTCCGGAATGTGCAATTAAAAAATCAATAGACGCTTTTGCCGTTTTTATATCCATAAGCGCACGCGCGCCATGATATTCTCCCGTATCCGCAAAGCAATATGAGCAGCGCAAATTGCAGTCCTGCGCCACAAGCAAGCACAACGCCTTAATAATCGGAGTATTAAACTGCGCATTTTCCGCATCAAGCTCGCACTCCGAATACAAAAGCCCCTGCGCAATAAGCTCATCTGTTTCCGCCAACACTTCGCGCGCTTCCTCCCCCAAATCGCTCACAATTTGTTCGTTTGTTTTTCCGGCATTTTTAAATGTAAGCACGCTCATTGCTGTTCGGTCTATTGCATGAACCGAACCCGACTCCACATCAAGCGCCACATATTTCCCACAAAATTCTATTAAATGAACCAACTGTTATATCGCTCCCCTCGGTAGCTTTTCATAAATTTTCAAATAACTTATACTGTGCATAATAAAAATGGCGGCATATTCTACCATGCCGCCATCTCTTGAATACAATAATCAGTTTTTCTTTTCACACTTCTGATTCGCAAGCGTGCATGATGTTTTACATGCCGACTGACATGAAGTTTGGCATTCGCCGCACCCACCCGTACGCAATGTATCTTTCAGATTGCATTTCGTAACTGTTTTAATATGCTTCATCAGGAATTCCTCCTTAGAAATTTTCGACTCATGTATTATAGCATAATGCGCATAAAACATCAAGTCAAATGCTTATTTCCCTTTTTTAGAGCTTTCTTTTTCAGGAGCATCATTTTTATCATCTTTCTTCTCTTCGGCTTTTTCAGGGATTTCTTTTCCCTCTTCAAAGCTTTCCACAGAAGCAATCGCACCCTTTGAAAGCACAAGCTTTGCTTTGTCAGGTCCGCATTCCATAGTAATAAGGTCTTCTTTGATTGAAACTACTTTGCCGTAGAAACCACCGATAGTTTTGACCATATCGCCCACACGCAGGCTGCCCAGCATATCCTTGAACTTTTTTTCTTTACGTTTATTCGGAACAATAATCAGAACTACAAATACAACAATCAATAAAATCGGAAACAACCACATTGTAAGACTACTTCCGCCTGTTGCACCTGCCGCACTTGTCGCGCCTGTTGCTGCTCCACCGCCCATACATCCTAATGGCATACTTTTTTACCGCCTTTCAAATTCAAAAAATCACTACTATATATCATATCTTTAAAGTGAACTTAAGTCAACCATTTTTTCGCTTTATATGCGGAAATCAGCCATAAATTCCCGCCTGAATTCTCCAAAAGTGCCCGCCTTTATATGCTCACGTATTTCTTCCATAAGGCGAATTGTAAACCGTGTATTGTGAATGGAAAGCAATATCCCGCCTAAAATTTCATTCGTTTTAATTAAATGGCGTATATATGCTCGCGTATGATTTCTGCACGCATAACAATCGCATTTGTCATCAATCGGGCGAAAATCCCTCGCGTATCCCGCATTCCTGATTACAAGCTTCCCGTTACGCACAAGCGCCGTACCGTTTCGCGCAATACGTGTTTGCAGCACGCAGTCAAACATATCCACCCCGCGCGCCACTCCCTCTACCAAACAATCGGCAGTGCCCACGCCCATAAGGTAACGCGGCTTATTTTCAGGTAAAATCGGCGTCACCACATCCAACATCTCGTACATCATCGGCTTTGGCTCGCCCACCGAAAGCCCGCCTATGGCATTACCGAAAAAGTCCATTTTCGCAATTTCTTCCGCGCTCGTTTTTCTCAGCTCGGGATACATACCTCCCTGCACAATACCAAAAAGCTCTTGATCCTCCCGCGTGCGCGCATCAATACATCTCTGCGCCCAACGGTGCGTGCGCTCCATTGAATGCTTAGTGTAATTAAAATCCGCCGGATAAGGTGTGCATTCGTCCAACACCATCATAATGTCCGAGCCAAGCGCTTCTTGAATGTGCACAACCTTTTCAGGGGTAAACATATGCCGCGAACCATCAAGGTGCGACTGAAACTCCGCGCCCTCTTCCGTAAGCTTTCTCAAATCTCCCAAACTAAAAACCTGAAATCCGCCGCTGTCTGTAAGCATGGGCTTCTTCCAGTTCATAAACTTATGCAGCCCGCCCGCCTCACGAATAAGCTCATGCCCGGGGCGCATATATAAATGATAGGTGTTGCCGAGTATAATCTGCGCACCCGCTTCTGTCACCTGCTCATTCGTCATGGCTTTCACGGTTGCCTGCGTACCTACGGGCATAAACACAGGTGTTTTTATCTCACCGTGCGGCGTTTTTAAAACACCCGCCCGCGCACTTGTGCTTGCGTCCTTTGCTTCTACATTAAAACTAAAATTCATTTATTACCTCGCGTATTTTGTCTGCTTGCTTCATTCTACCAAACTCTGCGTGAAAAGTAAATTTTAGTTTAACGCAAATAAAAACGTATATTATCCGCCCGCAATCCCCACGCCCCTCGCGGGGCGCGACATGCTGCCAAACATGAAAAACCACGTTCTACCAATTTCAATCCACACGCCCCTCGCGGGGCGCGACTTTGGATTACTGGACAGTGACGAACGAGAACGGATATTTCAATCCACACGCCCCTCGCGGGGCGCGACTTAAAGACACGCCAAACTGTCTTT
>JAVXIJ010000022.1:0-16947 GCA_036648415.1 Christensenella sp. | reverse complement strand
GTTAGGCAAAATGACGGTTGCGGCTTTATCGACAGCCTAAAACCGCCTTTCGGCGGTTTTTATTTACTACATTCTGGAATGGTCATCGAACTTATTCGCGCCGCCCGTTTGCTTAGGGCGCATTTCTACACGCTCCGGTTCTTCCTCTTCTGTTTCAAACTCACGCTCACGTCCGCGCGGCTCATTGTACGCCCCTGCCTGCTTGCGCTTTTTCTTTTTATTGTGCTTTACCACCGAAAGAATAACTATAACGATAACTATAATAACAACAATCGCTATTATTCCGATTGTCACCGAGCTCATGCCGCCCACAACTTTATCCGACACCTCTTTTAATGTAAAGCCCTCCGCGGTTTGCTCAATCTTAAAATATAAATCCTTTGAAGTCCCGGGAGTTTGCACCACATATGCATCCCCATCAGCAGAAACAATCTTTGTGGTCGCACCCTGCTGCACTTCAATTGCAAGAATTTTTGCTTGCTCTACCGTTCCACCCGCAGGTATAAGCCCCCACTGATATGCGCCTATGCCGCCTTGGCTAAGCACAAAACGCCCTTTTCCGTCACTGACGCCCTGTCCTAATGCCGTATCTCCCTGCTTTATCAGCACGCCCACGCCGCTCACAGGTTTGCCTGCCGCGTCCACAAAATCCGCCGTAAATTTAACAGCACCCGTCACAGTCGGTGCCGCCGTCGGCGCTACTTCGGGAGCGGGTGTTTTTGTTTCACCCACTGCCGTAATCGCAAGCGCCTCTTCAGGTGTAAATACAACCGACATATATAAATTTTTTGCATCATTAGCAACGGAAATCTCATATTTTCCGCCCATTGTCATGTCCTGTATTTTCGTATTATCTCCGCGCGAAAGCATTATTTTCCCGGGGCTCTCTTTTCCCTCTTTGTCAGTAAGAGTCACCGAATGCTGCTCCACCGTCACTTCCGGAAAAGAAACCATGCCGTCTTTATTGGCTGTCTGTGAAAGGTCATCCACGCTGACCGTATACCCTGCCGCCGCAACACCGTTATTGTAAACATACATTATCAAATTTACATAATTCGCACTGTCATCCGTCGGTGCAGCCGTTTCTGTCGGCGCAGGCGCAGCTGTTTCTGTCGGCTTTTGTGTCGGCGCTTTGGTTGGCTTTTCCGTCGGTTTTTCTGTAGGCTTTTCCGTTGGCTTTTCCGTCGGCTTTTCCGTTGGTTTTTCCGTCGGCGCTTCTGTAGGCGCTTCTGTGGGCGCTTCTGTAGGCGCTGACGTTTCCGTCGGGGCCGGGCTTGGCGTTTCTTCTGCAAATGCCATAGGCATAAACAGCATAACCGCAAGAACAATCACAACCATAAAGCTCAATATTTTCATATATTTTTTCATGCGCTTTTTCCTTTATTAAAAAAATTCCCTGTCTTATTGTAAACTACAACAAGGCAGGGTATATCTTATTACTTACCGCAAGAGCCCTTAAGGTCATCCTTAAGTTTTTGTGGCACTGTCGAAAACAAGGTGCTCACAGATTCACGTTCGTGAATACGATAAACAGCTTCCGCAAACAACGGTGCAACCGATACAATCTTAAACTTATCATTGCCGATAATAAACGGATTTTCTACACTGTCAGTAGAAATAACCATTTCAATAGGACTTTCATTGATTGCCTTTACGCCCTTTTCGCGCAGCATAATATGTGCCAACACCGCAACTATGCGTTTTGCGCCGCGCGCCTTAAGCATATTTGCCACATCCACAAGCGTACCGCCCGAAATTGAAAAATCATCGACGATCATGCAGTTTTTGCCTTCTACATCGCCGATCAACTCAAGTATCTGTGCGTTTTCGTCATGCCCTGTGCGCGTTTTATCACCGATTGCCACAGGCAACTTCAAATAATCCGCATATTTTCTTGCTGTTTTTGCAAATCCGGCATCAGGCGAAACAACCACTAAGTCCTCAATAATATCCGTTTCTTTGATATACTCACAAAGTATCGGCAAGGAAAGCAAATGATCCACCGGGATTTTAAAGAAGCCCTGCACCTGCGCGCTGTGTAAGTCCATCGCTATTACTCTGTCTGCCCCCGAAACCTCCATGCAGTCCGCACATACCCGTGCGCGGATAGAAACACGCGGTTCATCCTTTTTGTCGCCCTTGGCATATCCAAAGTACGGGACAATCGCCGTTACAGAGCTTGCGCTTGCGCGCGTAAAAGAGTCCATCCAAAACAAAAGCTCCACCAGTTCGTTATTCGGATCCAAACCAATTGGGAGCACTACATAAACGTCTTTGTCACGCACTGTTTCTTTAATGCGTATAAAAATATTTCCGTCAGAAAAATGTATGACCTCTGACGCGCCTAAGTCTGCGCCCAGATAGTCGCACATCTTTTTCGCAAAAGCGACCCCCGACGAACCTGCGAAAATCTTGATATCCGTGCTCCCGTTCAGCATAAATTATCTACCATCCTTATCAAAATTGTTCCCATCCCTGCTATTTATTATAGCACCCGCGCAAATCCTTTTCAATCATATTGCATACTTTTCAATTAAAATTTTCAACGACTCCTCAAGCAACGCCCCTGTGCGCTTTTCACACGCTATTGCAACATTTTGACGCATAACGCCGTGATAATCACTTCCGCACGTCACCAATAAATTGTTTTTCTTCGCTATTTCCGTATACCGCTCTACATCTGCGTCCGAATGTGCCGGATAATAGGCTTCTATTCCCATAAGCCCTAACCCCTTCAGCATCGTTATCAGCCCCTCCATATCATCCGTACGCGCAAATTTCGGATGTGCAAGCACCGGCACACCGCCCGTTTTAAGTATGATTTCAATGGCCTGCTGCGGATTCAGTTTTCTGCGCTGCACATAACAGCTTCCCTCTTCGTTCAAATAACGCACAAACGCGTCCTGCAAATCACTTGCATAGCCGCGCTCTATAAGCGCCAATGCCACGTGCGGACGCCCAAGCGTATTTCCGTGCGCAAAGCGCTCCACATCTTCAAATTCTATCTTCATACCCTGCGCACGCACCTCGCGTATTATTTCATGCACACGCTCTACACGCGACGCACGCAAATCATCCATCAGTGCGCACAGCTCTTTATCCTGCTTATTCATCCCATAGCCCAATATGTGCAGCTCTCCCATATAAGTCACAGAAAACTCCACACCTGTAAGATATGCTGTTTTATTTTCCTTTGCCGTTTTAATTGCCTCATCCTGCGAATCCATGGTATCGTGGTCCGTTATTGATGACAACGCAAGCCCCAATTTACGGCATTTTGTAATAATCTCGCGCGGCGTGTCCGTTCCGTCAGATGCTGTAGAATGCATATGTAAATCTACCATATATATCTTTCCTCTCATAAATAATATTAGGGCGCGATATATCGCGCCCCCTCACAACTGTTTTATCCGACTTTTACATCTCTGAATGAATTTGTTGCTGTCATATTGTCAAACATCGCATAAATCATTTTTAATTACCCATTACGCGTCTTCCGGCGTCGGCGGCGCGGAAATAATCGTTTTTTTCGTTTCCACCTCTTTTGGCTCAGATGCCGCAATTTGCTCCGGCTCTTTTTCCTTAGACTCTATCTCCCACGAATCCGGGTCGTCAAGCGCTATGTCGTCATCAAACAAATGCGTAAATTCCTCACCTGTAAGCTTTTCCTTGCGCATCAACACTTCACCTATATCCACAACCTTTTTCAAATTATTGCTGAGGATTTCTTTTGCCTTTTTGTATGCGCTTTCTATTATGTGCGAAACCTCCGCATCTATACGTGCCGATGTATTTTCAGAATATTCAGGTGTTTGCCCAAAATCCTTGCCCAAAAACACCTCATGCCCCGACGCCAAAAACACCGGTCCTAAATCCTCACTCATGCCGTATTTCGTAACCATATCCTTTGCGGTTTCTGTGGCACGCTGCAAATCATTTATCGCGCCTGTGGAAATATCTTTTAAAGTAAGAGATTCCGCCACACGCCCACCAAGCATCATAGTAATCTCGTCCATCAAATGCGACTTAAACACGTGCTGCTTGTCTTCCTCCGGCAACGTCATAGTGTAGCCTGCCGCCATACCGCGCGGTATAATGGACACCTCATGCACCGGGTCACACTTATCAAGTATGTGCGCCAAAATTGCGTGCCCGACTTCATGGTATGCCGTACAGCGCCTGTCGCCCTCTGTCATAACTCTGCTCTTTTTTTCAGGCCCCGCTATTACACGCGTAATAGATTCTTCAATCTCGCTCATGCCGATTTGTTTTTTTCTGCGCCGTGCCGTCAAAATTGCCGCTTCATTAAGCACATTTTCTAAATCCGCGCCTATAAACCCGGGAGTACGCCGCGCAATAACCTTGAAATCCACTTCACTGTCAAAGGGTTTTCCCTTGGCATGAACTGCAAGTATTTCTTCTCTGCCCTTTACATCAGGATAATTCACAGTAATCTGTCTGTCAAAACGTCCCGCACGCAAAAGCGCCGGGTCAAGAATATCGCGACGGTTTGTCGCCGCCATTACGATAATACCCTCGTTTACCTCAAATCCATCCATTTCCACCAACAACTGATTCAATGTCTGCTCGCGCTCATCATGTCCGCCGCCTAAGCCTGCTCCTCTTTGGCGTCCGACCGCGTCAATCTCATCAATAAACACTATACACGGAGTGTTTTTCTTTGCATTTGTAAACAAATCACGCACACGTGATGCACCCACGCCCACGAACATTTCCACAAAATCCGAACCACTTATGGAAAAAAACGGAACCTTTGCTTCTCCCGCAACAGCCTTTGCAAGCAAGGTTTTACCGCCTCCGGGAGGTCCTATCAAAAGTACACCTTTGGGAATACGCGCGCCTACTTCTACAAATCTCGCAGGATTTTTCAGAAATTGCACTATCTCCGCCAGCTCTTCTTTTTCTTCATCCGCACCGGCAACATCATCAAACGTCTTATGCGTTTCACCGCCATCCGTCATGCGTGCCTTACTCTTGCCGAATTCCATTGCGCCGCCCGTTCCTGCCGCGCCGCCCTGCGCCCGTTTCATGATCACAAACCACAAAACCAACAAAAGCACAATAGGAATAAGGTATGGCAACAACTGCATAAAGAAATTCGGTTCGGGTGTGGGAACATAATTCAATACAAAACCGTACTGCTCCGGATTATCCGTCCCTTTAATCGCCGCCATATCTAAATTAAACTGCTGAATGGTCGGTATCGTCGTTTTAAAATCAAATTGCTTTGCAGGAAACGCATCATCCGCAATCGCCGTACCCTTATAACGCCCGACAAGCGTGCGATCCTGAATCGCTATATCTTTAATGTTCTCATCCTGCACTTTTTGTAAAAGCTCTGTATATTGCAGCTCTTCCACCTTCGGCGCTTGCGATCCCCCCAAAAATTGTGCCGCTAAAATAATAACCACAATAATTATAATGTATATTAACGGTCCTTTGAAAAATTTAGCCAAATCTATTTCCTCCTTCGTCGCAATGCACGCTTAGCTTCCTAAATGCACATTACTCCTCTTTCACTACACGCCCCGTTTTTAACGCGACACTATATTACTACCTTATTTGTACTGCGTTTAAACCATTTGAAGCTCATTCATAAATCGAGCGCTTAAGTACCCCTATGTGCTCGTAATTTCTGTATTTTGAAGCATAGTCAAGCCCATATCCTACAACAAACTCATCCGGTATGTCAAAACCCACATATTTTACAGGAACATCCACTTCCCGTCTGTCGGGTTTGTTAAGCAAGCAGCACAGCTCTATGCTTTCAGGTTTTCTGCCCTGCAGCATTTCTGTTAAGCTCGCAAGCGTCCATCCGGAATCAATTATATCCTCAATTATAAGCAAATGCTTTCCGCGAATATCCTCCTGCATATCATATTTAATATGCACGCTGCCCGTTGATTTACTGCCCTTTCCATAGCTTGCTACCGCCATAAAATCAATTTCCATAGGGATTTTGATGTGACGCATTAAATCAGAAAAGAATATTACACTTCCGCGCAGAATCCCCACTCCGATTAAGTCCTTGCCCTCATAGTCCTGCGAAATCTGTTTACCAAGCTCCGCGACCCTTTTCTCAATCTGTTCGCTCGAAAGCAATAACTTCTCAATATCACGTTCTACATAATGCTGCATTTTACCGTTCTTCCCCCATCGTGTCTTTTTGTTTATTATCATAAAAACGGATATAATCCATTCGTAAAATACATTTTGTTTGCTCATCGACGCGGTATTCGTCCCCAATGGTATGCCCCGCCACCCATATTATACGATTGCCGTCCGCCAACAGCGGCACCTTTTCACGTTCCTCACGCGTAAGCTTTTTATCTATGAAATAATCCTTCAGCTTTTTACCGCCTGCGCTTCCGAGCGGGGTTATTCTGTCCCCTGTATAACGCGTACGCAGCATAAAATGCTTTGGAAGCTTGTCTGCGTCTATATATGCCGTGTATGGGTCTGCATTTTGATAATCACATTGCAAAACTTCCTCACAAACAATGTATCCCACGTTTGGAATTTCGTTTTTATCCTGTACATCAAACACCATACAAAAGCTATAATCCACCCGTCTGCCCGAAAAACGTATTACGAGCGTGCCGTATTCCACCTCTGCGCACAAGTTGCCTGATAAATTAACACGCGTACCCGTCTTGTTTTTACGCGCAAGCTTCATCACCACGCCTACATGAACATTTTCAATGTCCTGCGTAACATATAACTCAGCACACGCGATTTTAAGCACTCGATATGCAACCGCCGGCGATAACGCAAGAAAACTCTCTATGTCTATCTCCACACGGTCATCCTTTGCGTGTGCGCACAGCTCATATTTCCGCTCTGCCTCGCTGAAAATAAATGCCGAGTCCTGCTCTGCAATTCCGCTCAAACGGTTAAGCGCCCCTGCTGCATCGGGGTTGATCTTTTCCACGATCTGCGGAAGCAAAACATTTCTTACGAAATTACGTGTGTATTCTGTGTTCTCGTTTGTTTTATCCACCTTATAAGCAATTTTTTCCTGCTCTGCATAACCAAGGATTTCCGCATGAGATACGCACAGAAACGGGCGAATAAAGTTTCCCTTTTTAACAGCAATTCCCTTAAGCCCATCAATACCGCTTCCGCGCAAAATGTGCATCAGCACACTTTCGGCATTATCATCTAAATGATGCCCCGTTGCAATTACATCCACATCCTCCTGCTCCACCAGTGCATTAAAATAAGCTTCACGCGCACGTTTTGCCGCCGTTTCCTCGCTCATTCCCCATTCCTTGCACAGTGCGGGAACATCCGCCGCGCTCATGTAAAACGGAATTCCGCGTTGCTCACAATAGCTGCTTACAAAATCAGCGTCATCAAGCGATTCCTGCCCCCTAATGCCATGTTCAAAATGCACACACACCACAGAACATGAAAAAAACGGCGCTAAGGAACAAAGGCAATGCAAAAGCGCCATAGAATCCGAGCCGCCCGAAACCGCCACTCCCACAGTTTTCCCCGACCCGATAAGTTCATTCTCTGCTATAAATTCTTTTACTCGCTCTTCCATATCAATTCTTCCCTATTATATATAATATACTCTAACGGCTCACATTACAACAGCCAAAAATAGGGAATGCCGAGAATATTCCTGATACTATTCTATTTCATACGCATGAACACAGCATGAATGAAAAACAAACAAGCTGTAAAAAAAAGCTCGGCGCTCGTCCGAACATATTTTATATCTGTTTATTTACATTTTGCTTTTCGGTTCCGCCCCAATATTCAGAACAAAACCTTAAAAAAGAAGGGCTCGCCTTTTCAGAACTTACCCTCCTTTTATTTATGCAGATTAACTTATCCGTTTTGCGATCAGCCCTCAGAAATAGCTTCCACAGGACAAGTCGAAGCACACGCTCCGCAATCAATGCAAGCATCCGCGTCAATCTGATATTGATCGCCGCCGTCGGAAATCGCGTTTACCGGGCAATCTGCCGCGCAAGCTCCGCAAGAGATACAAGCATCCGAAATTTTATATGCCATGTTGTTTCACCTCCATACTTAATACCTTTATTCTACCTATATGTGCCTAAAAATGCAATAGTTTTATTGCTTGAGTTCAGATTTAATTTCTTTATCGCTTTCCTTTGCATCGTCCTTTACATCACATTTTTTTGGTTCCTCGTTCTTTTTGTTACCGGTTAAGTTAAGCTCTTCAAGCGTATACAGCACATACTCAAACGTTCCGTCCTCAAGCTGCATTTTGACCTTTACCTTTTCGGTAAGAACATTCGCGTCCACCACTAATCCCTCACCCTGCGGTGTTTTAATGGTGTGCCCCACGCGCGGAAGCTTGCGGCGCATAGTGTGGTAATGCTCCTGCTCATAATTAAGGCAACACATAAGCCGCCCGCACAGCCCGCTGATTTTAGTAGGAGAAAGCGACAAATTTTGCTCCTTTGCCATTTTAATGGACACAGGCTGAAAATCTCCTAAAAACTCGCTGCAACAGCACGCTCTGCCGCACGGCCCGAGCCCCCCGATTTTTTTTGCTTCATCACGCACGCCTATCTGTCTAAGCTCGATGCGCGTCTTAAAAACAGACGCAAGATCCTTTACCAAATCACGGAAATCGACTCTGCCCTCTGCGGTAAAACAAAATATTATTTTACTCCCGTCAAATGTGTATTCTACGTTAATAAGCTTCATATCAAGCTTATGCTTCTCTATACGCTCATTACACACGCGAATAGCTTCTTTTTCCTTTTCTGCGTTTGCCTTTATCCTTTTCTGATCCTTTTCATCCGCCTTACGCAAAACTTTTTTCAGAGGCTTAACAATCTCTTGCTCGCTCACCTCGCGCGGCTCAAACACCACTGTCCCGAATTCCATGCCGCGAGCCGTTTCCACCACAACATTATCGTTTTGCACAAGCTCTAAATTACCCGGATCGAAATAATATATCTTTCCGATCTCGTCAAACCGTACCCCTATAATAAAACTCATAAAGTAACCTCCAATATATTAAAAAGCATACTCTCAAGCGCGAGCTTCGTATTTAGACCCGCACATTGCGCACGCTTCACCATACATTCAAATAATATTTGCTGTATATTTACCAATTCATAATCCCGCAGCTGCGCATATTGCGCAATCTCTTGCAGCTTGTCCTCATTTACGCATACATTTCCCGTATGCTTATACATCATCACATCGCCCAAGCATTGCAGCGCGCAATCAAGGCACAAATCTATCGCCCCGTCGTGCTTCAAAAACAACTCCAACGTTGCACTTGTCGCCATATTTTTTGCCGTGGTAAGCCTTTTTAAAGCAAGCAGCATATCATCACGCACTTCAAAAAATCCAAGCTGTAAATATGAAACCGCCAGATAATAATCGCCTTTTGCCGCATTCGCAAGCACGCGCGCCTTAAGTGTAGGCAAATTTTGTTCTTCATGCAACAGCTTTTCCGTTTTTTCGCGTGAAAACGATGTCTTTAAAATTATACACCGCGAAAGAATGGTAGGCAATATGTTTTTAATGTTTTGCGCACCCAGCATAAACACCGTATACGCGGGCGGCTCTTCTATCACCTTCAAAAGCGCGTTTTGCGCCTGAACAGTCATCGTATCTGCCTGCGCTATCACCACCGCCTGATACCCGCCCTCATACGGTTTTTTGGATACCGCCGCCGGAATATCGCGCACATCATCTATTTTAACGGTGTTTTTTGCCGCCTCCACCACAAACAAATCAGCATGATTGCGGTGCAAATATTTCATGCACCCCGCGCATTTTTTACATGCCGTCTTAGTGTCGCAAAACACGTGCAGCAAAAACTCATCAATTTGCTTTTGCGTTTCCTCGGGCGATAATCCCGCTAAAAGATACGCACCCGCAATGTTGTTTGTTTCCAGAGCATTTTTTAATATATCATTCATTATACAATCCGCGTTCTTTCAAAATCCCAATCATTTTTTCACGCAGAATCTCTTGTGTGGCATACTTGTCCCCCGATGCGTCAATGCGCAAAATGCGCTCGGGATACATCTCCGAAAGCTTTACAAAGCCGTTATACAGCATAATATAAAACTCCTCTTCCTGTGTTTCCAGCCTATCATGCACACGCTTTTTGCTCATGCGCTCAAATGCCGAATGCGGCGGGAAATCGAGAAAAAAAGTCTTGTCGGGCATGGTGTTTCCCATTGCAAAACGGTTAATATCCATCACCTCCGCAACGCCGAGCTTACGCCCCACGCCCTGATACGCAAGTGACGAATCTATAAAACGGTCACACAGCACAATCCTGCCCGCTGCTACCGCGGGAGCAATGACCTCCCCGACGTGCTGCGCGCGCGCCGCCGCATACAAAAGCGCCTCTGTGCGGTCACCCATTTCATCGTTTTCAATATCGAGCACCAAATCCCGTATTTTCTCTGAAATATTACAGCCGCCGGGCTCGCGCGTCAACACAGGGCTTAACCCGCAGCTCTCTGCTAAATATTCTGCTAAATAACGCATCTGCGTACTTTTACCGCAGCCGTCCACACCCTCAAATGTAATAAACAATCCTTTTTTCAAGCTTTTTTGTCCTCTTTCCTATTTATATGCAAGCAATTTCAATGGTATTATCATATGTACCGAATAATTCATAGCCGCGCCCCTTGAGCAACATCAGATAATCAATCATATCCTCGGTAATCATCTGCCCCGGCATAACGGCGGGCACGCCCGGCGGATATGCGCCCGCGCTCACCGCGCAAATACAGCCTACGCTTTCTTCAAGCGCAACAGCTTGTCTTTCCGCAAAAAACGCATCGCGCATCGGCATAGAAATTTGCGGTAAAAACACCTGCCGTAAATCTCCCGCCGTCATCATACGACGAATTTTATAATTAGAACCTTTTATTTCAGCAAGCGCCAACTTCAGCGTTTCAAAATCATGCAGGCTGTCGGCCGTTGTACAAATCAACACTATATTTGAAATATCCGCAGTTTCAACGGCAATTCCCTTTTTTTGCAGCTCTTTTGCAGCACCAAAGCCGCTCATGCCTCTGTCTGTTACGTCTATAACCAGTCTTAAAACATCTCTGTCAAAAGCCCCCGTGCGCTTTGGTACATCTTGTAAAATACAGCGATAACCTCCAAGCGCCTCTATTCGGCGCATATTATCCTCCACAAGATTTATGACCGCCGTCAATTTTGCTTTTCCCTCCTCGCGCATATACGCAAGCGCATAATCGCAAGCCGCAAGCAATAAATAAGACGGGCTTGTTGTTTGCAGCATATTAAGCCGCGCACGCACCACATCACTTGAAATCTTTGCTTCCGCCCCCACATTTAACACTGCGCATTGGTTCATAGCGCAAAGCGTTTTATGCAGACTCACAGTCCAAATATCGCACCCCGCCTGCGCCGGAGAAATCGGAAGTAAATCCGAAAAATCAAATGCCGCAGCGTGCGCCGCATCGCAAATCACTTTCATCCCCGCCTCATGCGCAACCGCGCAAATGCCCGCTATATCGGCGCACAACCCATAATAATTCGGGTATGTAATATATACCGCTTTTGCTTTTGTATGCACCGCCGCTGCCGCCGCAATATCCGCCGCGCTGACCACGCAGGGCACATCCGCTTCATTTGCTGACGGATATACAAAAACCGGCTTTACGCCCGCCATAATAAAGGCGTTCACTGCCGAAACATGAATATCGCGCGCCACAATCACTGTATCTCCCGGCGAAAGCACCGACATCACCGCCGCCTGCACCCCGCTCGAGCTTCCGTTCACCAAAAAGCAGCTTTCGCGCGCACCGATATATCGTGCATTAAGCTCCTGCGCTTTCATAATAGCGCCCTGCGGATGATAAAGATTATCCGCCCCCGCAAGCTCTGTTATATCAAGTGCATTCACATCTGACGGCAAAAAGCCCTTTTTTCCTTTATGCCCCGGCATACAAAAACGCGACTGTGCCTCTTTTGAAACACGGTTCAGCATATCTATAATCGGTGTATCCATCATATGCCTCCCTACCGCCGCAGCTTTTTCTTTAATTCCTCAGTCGGGCTGAATATTATCGCCATATTTCCGCAATCAATCACATAGCTTTCTTCTTTTTTATGAAAAGTATACTTATACTTTTTTTTGCCTGCGATTTGCTGCACCATATCCGCATAATTTCCCATTTTTTTAATATTGCGAATAGGTATCACCGAAAGCTCTTTTTCCCGCGCGCCGATTCTGCGCCCAAAAAGCATCTTTCCCTCACCCACAACATAGACATAGTCTGTCATACACTGCTTCACAACAAAAAAGCCTGCCCCAACTACTATTACAAACGCAAACAATTGCAGCCATGGAATGTTAGTGACAAACCCGATAAATGACAACACAAACATAGTCGCGAGTATCGCCCCCACAATCCCGAGCGTAATAAATATTCCCGCAACAGCCCCTACTTTTTTATGTGCCATTTCTTCTCTGTACATATAAAACTCCTTTGTATATCATATCAAAAAAGCGCTTTTTTTGCAATCAAGCACCCGCGTATAAAAAACATTCTTAATAAACCGCTCCGATTAGCCGAAGCACTGCCGCAAAAAATCGCGCCGCAGCGCGCTTTTACCCCTGATTTTTTATTGTCTTTCCACATACTGTCTTATTTTGTCAAAGGTGTGTTCACTTATAATATGCTCTATACGGCACGCATCCTGCTCCGCAATATCTTTATCAATATTCAAGGTTTCCACCAAAAATTTTTGTATGAGTGTATGGCGCTCATAAATTTCCGCCGCCTTTTGCGCCCCTTTTTCCGTCAGCTCAATAAAGCCGCTCCTATCCATCATAATATAATCCTGCTTTTTCAAAATGCCCATTGCGCGGCTTACGCTTGGCTTTGAATACTCTAATTGATTTGCAATATCCACCGACCGCACACATCCGGTCTTTTTTTGCAGCATCAAAATAGTTTCCAAATAATTTTCTCCGGATTCACGCATACTCTTTCCCTCCGTTTTTCAGTTTTGTGACCCTTGCACAAACGGGACGTCGTGCGGCACATCCTCCACCCTCCAATTATCGGTAGACGGTATGTCACGCGGGTTCATCTCCACACGCTCTTCAGGCAACTTTGCCAACACCAGCCGCTCTCTTACAGCCGCTGTTTGCTCATCATCACTGTCGCCGTCACGTATCACGCAGGTTGTCCCGGGCGCAATATTAAACCACATCCACTTTGCATCGGGCACGCTAAGCCGCACACATCCGTGCGAATCTGCCGTACCGAGCTTATCCCACACCTCTTCAATATAAGTGTTGGTATCAAATTCACTATACAAAATAGTATGAAAATAAATCGCGCCGCGTATCTGCGTCCAATATTGCCCATATGTCTTATCCCGCACAAATTGGCTGAAACGCACGCGGTATGAATCCATTTTAAACTTGCCCTTAGGCGTACAATCATTTTTTCCTGTGGAACAAAGCATATATCTAACGGGAACAGTATATTCACCGTCCTCATCTTTTTCATAAATCATCGTAACCTGATGCTCAATATCCACAATAATTTTATATGTATCCGCTTTCGGATAACCCTGCGGATATTCATCACGCGTGCCGTCATCGCTCATCATAAGCTCCTCAAAGCTCATATTAACGGTGGGCGCGTATTTTGAAAAAGGGTCGCACTTCTTCGCCTCCTCTGAAAAAAGAAGCTCTTGCGTATCTTCCCCTGCAATTCCGTCATCTTGCAATCCGTTCTGTTTTTGAAATGCCTTCACCGCCGACGCAGTCGTTGAACCGTAATAATCTGTCGCCATGTCATCAGCAATATATTCAAGAGCAATCAACCGCTCTTGCAGCCGCAAAACTTCTTCCCCCTGCGCACCCTCCTGCAGCCTTTCAAACGGCGGCTTTGTCGGGGTCGGGGCGGGAGTCGGTGCGGGAGTCGGTGTCGGTGCTTGAGTTTGTGTCGGCATTTCAGAAACCGGCGGCGCTTCCTTTTCAGGCACTGCGGCGCAGCCCGCTGTTATGCACACACACAGCAAAACCGCAGCTGCTGCACGTATTATTTTTTTTAATCCCATATCCACCCTCTTCTGTTCAAAATTGCAATTCAACCAACAAGGCTTTCGCCTCTTGTATATGCTTCTCTACCATTTCGGGTGCCGGTCCGCCCGGCACACTGCGCGTGTTCACGCACGTTTCAAGACTGATTGCGTCAAAAATATCTTCCTCCGCATTCGGCGCAAACTGTCTTATTTCTTCTATTGTCAATTCACCCAGCGCCTTTTCATGCTGTTCGCAATACAGCACCAAATGCCCTACCACAGCATGAGCATCGCGAAACGCCATGCCCTTTTTCACAAAATAATCCGCTGCATCCGTCGCATTTGTAAACCCTAAGCCCGCACTCTTATAAAGCTTTTCTTTTTTCCACTCCGCCGTGCCGAGCATTCCGTTCATCACTCTAAGGCAAGCGTTCAGCGTGTCAGCCGCGTCAAACGCACATTCCTTATCCTCCTGCATATCTTTATTATATGCAAGCGGAAGCCCCTTCATAACCGTAAGAAGCGTCGTTAAATCCCCATATACTCTGCCCGTTTTCCCGCGAATAAGCTCCGCCATATCCGGGTTCTTTTTCTGCGGCATTATGCTTGAGCCTGTGGAATATCCATCCGACAGCCTAAGCGTGCCGTATTCATTAGTGGAAAACAGAATAATTTCCTCACACAACCGCGACAAGTGCATCATGCAAATAGCCGCCGCCGAAAGATATTCAAGTGCAAAATCGCGATCCGAAACCGCATCCAGACTGTTTCTTGTGATTCCCGACATATTAAGCTCACGCGCAACCGCTTCCCTGTTTATCGGATAAGTCGTGGCGCACAGCGCCCCCGCCCCTAACGGCAACACATCCGTGCGCTTTTTACAATCGGCAAAACGCAAAATGTCACGATAAAACATTTCAAAATATGCCATCATATAATGCCCAAGCGTCGTGGGCTGCGCCTTTTGAAGATGTGTATAGGCGGTCATAATTGTATGCGTATTTTTCTGCGCAATATCAATAAATGTTTCGGCAAGCGCTGCTATGGCGGCTATTGTTTCATCCGCCGTCTTAAGCATATACAGCCTGAAATCTGTTGCAACCTGATCATTACGGCTGCGCCCTGTATGCAGCTTTTTGCCCGTATCACCTATGCGCTCCGTAAGCAAGCGCTCTATATTCATGTGTATATCTTCATCCTGCACGCAAAATTCCACTTTTCCGCCGTCAATGTCTTCAAGTATCTCCGCAAGCCCCTCGATAATTTTTTCCGCGTCCTCTTTGGGGATAATTCCCTCATTGCCAAGCATGTTTGCGTGCGCAATGCTTCCTTTAATATCCTCACAATACATACGGCAATCAAAACCGATAGAGGACTGAAATCCCTCTGCAAACTCGTCTGTATTTTCTTCAAATCTTCCGCCCCATAGCTTCGCCATAAACCCATACTCCCACACGATATTTTCCTTACATTATATCATGAATTTATCATTTTTGCATTTACAATTGCGTGATGTTATAATGAAAATGAAAGTGAGTGTGCGCAATGAAATACAAAATACATGAGGGCGCTATGTCCCCTACAGAAACATCCGAAATCATAAAAAACGATTCCTACATCTCGATTATTCCGCTGAATGAAGCATCCGAGCATTTTTCACATGTGTTTCCGCGCGAGCTTTCCAAGCATATATTCAAAAATTCCGCTATGCGTTTTGAACACCATGAAAATATTGATTTGCTGTGTATTCCGCTGTTTCGCTCCTTTCGCGAAAAAAGCACAAGTCCGCCTGTTTATGTGACAATCCAAAAAAACAGCATGGATTTTATATGCACCGACTGTGCAAAGCTTGAGCCGCTGCTCGACAGCTTCATCAAATCCAACGCCGACGATGCAAGCATGGGGCAGCTCGTATGCACTTTTTTTGAATATCTTTTGCGTGATGATTTAGAAACACTTGAGGATATTGAGGTTCAGATTTCTAACCTTGAAGACCGCGTGCTTACCGATAAACAAGGTGATTTCACAAGCGCCATTATACAAGAGCGCAAACGTCTGATGATGATTATGCGTTATTATGAAGAGCTTTTAAACATCTTAGAATCAATCGGCATGAACGAGCAGCACGCATTCGGCAGTACATCCACGCATTATTTGAATATTATCTGCGGCAAAGCACAGCGCCTGTATGACAAAACCAAAACCATGCGCGAATATGTTTCCGAAATACGCGAGGCATATCAAGCAGAGGTCGATATTCGCACCAACAACATAATGAAAGTTCTTACAATCGTAACCATTATTTTTATGCCGCTTACGCTCATCGTCGGATGGTACGGCATGAACTTCATAATGCCCGAATACGGCTTTGCCGTCGCCTATCCGATTGTTATTGTCGCAAGCATACTTGTAGCCGTTGTAGGCATTTTATACTTTAAAAAACATAAATGGTTTTAACCGTTTGCCGCGCAAACACCCGCAATTCCATGCCTCTGTAAGGGCAACATCCGCCCGCGCCCTTAAAGTTCAAGACCTTAGGGCTCTGCACCTACCCCCGCAAGGGAGCAAGCTCCCTTGACCCGAAATGCTTCGCATTTCTACTAAAAAAATATATGGGTTATACATTATATACCACACTTACGGTTATGAATTTAAAAATGTAAATGCTGTTGCGGGCGGATATTATCCGCCCGCCGCCCTTAAGACCTTAAGACTTGATATATCAATTATTCATAACGCACCATTCATTATTGATTTGATTAGTCTATCGTAAAAGTTTTGTTCTCATCAATAATCATCTGCAACTTCACCCCAAGTGAAAGGTCGGTCTTCATTGCTTCCTTGCTCATATAGTGTAAGTCTTCAAAGAGCTGAAAGCAGTAGGGTGTCGTT
>JAVXIJ010000021.1:0-17710 GCA_036648415.1 Christensenella sp. | reverse complement strand
CCCATTTTGCCTATTAAAAGCAGTGCATATGATATTCGCCCGTCACTTGACGCCCCCGCACTTCCGGGGTTTACCATCCATATTCCGTCACAATACTCGCAATACTGCTTATGCGTATGCCCAAACAGCACCGCCGCTGCCTCCGACTCCTGCGCCTTATAAAGCAAACGGTCATACGAATATTTCACTTGAAACAAATGCCCGTGCGTCACAAGTATTTTTTGACCCATAAGCACAATTTCATCAAGCGTATCCACTGCATCTCCTGTATCGCAATTGCCCTTTACAAACACAAGCTTGGCGCGGCAGTTCATGTCAATATAACGCGCATCCGAACAATTGTCGCCCAAATGAAAGATATATTCCACCTCTCCGCATTTTCGCAGCACAGCATCTATTGCACTTTTATTGCCGTGCGTATCCCCCATTACCAACGCATGAATATATTTTTCCACAGCTTAACGCTCCTGCAACCTTTTTTGTAATTCTGCGAGCGCTTTTGCGCGGTGGCTTATCTTGTTTTTTATTTCAGGTGAAAGCTCAGCCATTGTTTGCTTATACTCCTCCACATAAAAAATCGGATCATATCCAAATCCGTTTTCGCCGCGCTTTTCATCTATAATTTTGCCCTCAGCACGCTCTTCCACATAAATCTTTTCTTTCCCGCCGTTGGCAAGCACCAACGCGCACACAAACCATGCACGGCGATTTTCTTTGTTTTTAATAAGCGATAACAGCTTTACTATATTTTTTTCATCATTTGCGCCCTCACCCGAAAACCGCGCCGAATATATCCCCGGAGCCATATCAAGTGCTTCTGCACACAGCCCTGAATCATCCGCCAACACATCGCCCTCAACCATTTTGCTTATTTCTATCGCCTTTTTACGCGCGTTTGCATGAAAACTATCCCCGTCCTCCACAACATCTGCGTCAATACCCGCATCTTTAAGTGATCTAATCTCATCATAAAAATCACCGAGAATCGCTTTTATCTCTTTTACCTTACCTTGATTGTTTGTTGCAATAATAAGTTGCTTCATATCGTAATTCCCTCTTCCTTCAAAATTTCCTTTTGCCGCGCAATTATCTCACCAATGCCCTTTTTGCACAGCGCCATAAGCTCAGCAAATTCCCCTTCTGTAACTGTGCGTTTCTCTCCGCAAATCTGTATCTCACCAATGTTTCCGTCATCTGCGGCAATCATATTCATATCCGCCTGTGCGCCGCTGTCCTCTGTGTAACACAAATCAAGCATGGGGACATCGCCCACTATTCCCGCTGAAACCGCCGCAATATATTTTTTAATCGGCGACCTTTTCAGCAGCCCTCCCTTAAGCGCTTTTTGAACGCACAACGCCGCCGCAATAAATGCGCCGCTTATAGACGCCGTACGCGTTCCGCCGTCTGCATTCAGTACATCGCAGTCAATATGTATCGTGTATTCACCTATGCCGTTAAAATCGCACACACTGCGCAAGGAGCGGCCTATAAGGCGCTGTATTTCCACTCCTCTGCCATCCTGCTTTAAACCATCACGCTTTTTTCTATGTTGCGTAGAAGCCGGCAGCATAGAATATTCAGCCGTCATCCAGCAATTTCCCGTTCCCGTCAAAAACGGCGGCACACCCTGCTCAAGCATCGCCGTACATAAAACCTGCGTATTTCCTGTGCTTATCAGCACACTCCCCTGCGCATTTTTTAACAAATTAGTTTGAATTGTAAGCGTTCTAAGCTCATTATTATTTCTTCCGTTATCTCTCATGCTGTTCTCCCATCATTTACTGCGTTAATTTTAACATATTTCCTTTTTGCATACAATTGTTGTGGTATAATATTACATATCATTACGGAGGATTCTTATGACATTAGACGGTCTGACATTATACACCTGCATAACCGAGCTGCAAAAAAAATGCGCCGACGCCAAAATTCAAAAGGTTTTGATGCCCGGACGCGAAGAGGTCGTGCTTCAGCTTTATTCCGCAAGCGAAGGAACGCTCAAATTAGCATTTTCCGCAGACGCCGGTGACTGCTCCGTGTACCTTACCAAAAACAATAAAGAAAACCCAAAAACACCACCCGTGTTTTGTATGTTTTTGCGCAAATATCTTACGGGTGCGCGTATCACAAAAATCGAACAACAAGGACTTGACCGTGTTGTAATATTTACACTTGAAACAAAAGATGAGCTTCTTCATCCGCTGACACTTAACCTTATTGTGGAAATCATGGGGAAATATTCCAATCTCATTTTGGCCGATGAAAACAGAAAAATACTCGACAGCATTCGCCGTGTATCTGTTGATATGAGCAGCAAACGTCAAATTCTGCCCGGAGCGCGCTATGAAAATCCCCCGCAAACTAAATTTAATCCATTGACACTTACACTACCCACGCTTACAGAGGCGCTGCGCACGCATACAGATACTAAAATCATTTCACATATTGTATCTGTATTTGACGGAATATCTCTGCAAACAGCAACGGAGATACTGCATTTAGCACGCATTGATGCTTCCCTTACATCTGAACTAAACGATAAACAAACCGCACATATCGCATGCGTAATGCAAGAATTTTTGCAAAAAGCCACATCTGCACCGAAACCTTGTGTCCAGCTGAATACAGATGGACTTCCCGTATTTTTTTCGTGCATTCCTTACGAAACTTATCCTGCGGATATGCGTAAAGACTTTAGTACCGTAAATGAAACGCTTGATTACTACTACAATCAGCGTTTAATGATTTCTAAATTACGGCAACAGCGCGAATCGCTTTACAAAACCATAAACAAAAGCTACACAAAGCTTATGAAGCTCATAAACATATATGAAGCGACACTCAGCGACGCCGACAAAACGCAACGTCTGCAAAAACGTGCCGACCTTATAACCGCAAATATCTATCGCCTGAAAAAAGGCATGACATCCTTTGAAGCGTTAGATTATGAAAACGGCGAAAATATATCCATACCGCTTGATGTATCACGTTCCCCACAAGATACCGCGCAAAAGCTTTACAAAAAAATAAGCAAGCTTAAAACTGCGGCTTTAATGGGCGCAGAAAAACTAAGCGCCGCGCGCGAGGAGCAGGAATTTTTAGAAGGTGCTCTTCATTTTACCGAAAATGCCGAATCCACCGAAGACATTTCGGATATAAAGCATACACTCATACGCGCAGGATACCTCAGCAGCCCGCCAAAAAGCAAAAAAACAGCGGAAGCACCTTCAAAGCCGCTGCGGTTTATATCTCCAAGTGGTTATGAGATTTTCGTCGGTAAAAACGACAGACAAAATGACGAGCTGACCATGCGCATTGCCGACAAAGATGATATTTGGTTTCATGCCCAAAAAACACCCGGTTCGCACGTCTTAATTGTAACGCACGGCACAGCTCTCAATGACATTGACGATGAAACAGTGGTGCTGGCGGCAGAGCTTGCCGCCGCACATTCACGTGCTCGGCAATCCAATAAAGCACCTGTCGATTATACACAACGTAAAAACGTTAAAAAAGCACCTGCGTCGCGCCCCGGGAAAGTAATATATGATGAATATTTCACTGTATATGTGGACGCGCATAAGGGTGCGCTCATAAAGCCTGAGGAGGAAAGCAAGTGACAGCGCGCGAACAGATTTATGAGCTGTTTACATCAGAAGCAACTCGCAGCGAAAACCAAAACCAAATAATACGCGATGAATATATCATCAAGCGCGGGCACTCCCCCAACGGCTGGTATTCCCTTTCCAATAAGGATCGCGTGCGGCTCGGTTTAGCGCCCGTGCTTAACACATGGGATTATGTACAACTAAATAACTTGATGTTTTTGTGGTATGAGGGCGATGTTATCAAAAAACTTATTGCATATGCGGACTATCCCGATTCCACTACGCGCGCATACTATGAAGGTGATTTTCATATCACCTCAATAATTCGCAGAAGAATTCCGCCTACTGTTCTCACACGCAAATACTGCAAAATATGTTCCGACAATCTTTTTGGGCGAGAAATACGAAATTTCTTTGTGGATTTAGGCGCGAAAAACAGTGATGGCTTTTATGAGGTACAGCTTTACGATAAGAAACTGTTTTATCAAGCACCTATCCCTCAAAAAATCAATGCCATATGGCCATTTAATAAGTGGTTTCAAAAGAACCTGCGGCTGCATACACCTGAATTTAAAACTTCAACATAAAAAATTGGGCGCCGACCATGGCGCCCAAAATCAAATACCGCTATTTGCATTTATAGTGAAATTTTTCTGCTTCCCGGCTTAACAAGCGGCGAATCCGTCTTGCAAATCGGGCATTTATCCGCCTCATATGACTTAACTTCCATAGAAAGTACCGCGCGAAAAGGCACTCCAAAATCAACATTGCCTGCGCTTCTGTCAACCACGCTCCCAACGCCCACTACCTCTGCGCCCATTTCACGCAGCAATGTCATTACTTCTTTAACCGAACCTCCTGTTGTAACAACGTCTTCAGTCACAAGTATTTTCGCACCCTTCGGCACACCAAAGCCGCGCCGCAGCGCCATTTTGCCATTTTCACGCTCCGCAAAAATATTCTTTACGCCAAGCTGCCTTGACATCTCATACGCCATAATAATACCGCCGATTGCAGGACCCACCACAAGATTGATTTCAATATCACTAAATTGCTCTGCTAACTGCGCGCATATTTTTTCAGATACATCAGGATACTGAAACAACTTTGCGCACTGCATATATTTATCCGAATGCCGCCCTGAGGTCAACAAAAAATGTCCCTCTAACATAACCTCTTTTTCCTTAAAAACACTTATTATTTCTTCTCTTGTCATCATATTTTCCCTTTCATTTAACGCAAAGCGACCCCGTAAGCTCGCTTATCTGCTCAATTTTCATTTTTTTCGCATATGCTTCCAGCTCAAATGCAATATCCGCTGAAGCTGACGGGTTGCGCATGGTCGCCGTACCAACCATCACCGCATCCGCACCTGCAATCATAAATTCCGCCGCGTCCTCACCGTTCATAATACCACCCATACCGATAATCGGGAGTCCAAGCTGTGCCTTATATACCTCCCAAACCATCCTAAGTGCAACAGCCTTTATCGCAGGGCCTGAAAGCCCTCCCGTCACATTTGCAAGCACCGGCCGCTTCGTATATGCGTCTATTGCCATACCTGTAATTGTGTTGATAAGCGATAGCGAATCCGCTCCTCCATCCGCCGCCGCCTTTGCCATATCCGCTATTTTTGTTACATTCGGCGTAAGTTTTACAATTATAGGTTTTTTTGCCGCGCGTTTTACCTTTTCCACTATTCCGCGCAAAATATTCGCATCTGTTCCGAAATTTACCCCGCCCTCTTTTACATTTGGGCAAGACACATTTATTTCAAATAAATCAATGCTTGTATCATTTAGCCGTTCCGCTACATAAACATAATCTTCAACACACGCACCCGCAATATTCGCAATTTTAACAGTATCGATATTTTTAATGCGCGGCCAAATGACACGCAAAAATTCATCCACACCCGGATTTTGCAGTCCCACCGAATTCAACACTCCGCTTGACATTTCCGCAATGCGCACCGACGAATTTCCCATACGCGGCTCACGCGTAAGCGCCTTAAGCGTAAATGCCCCCAACGCCGCAACATCCATATGCATTGCATATTCTTCCGCAAATCCGAATGTCCCCGACGCCGTAATAATCGGATTTTTTAGTTCAACCCCTGCAATTCTGACCCGCATATCACTCATAAAGTGAATCCACCTCTCTTATGTTAAAAACAGGTCCTTGTGTACATACCTTTTTATGCTCACCGTTTATTTTGCACACACATACCGCACAGCCGCCCGTACCACATCCCATATGCTGTTCCATAGACACAAGTGTAGGTATATCCCCCACAACCTTTGCAAGGGACTTGAAAAACACAAGTGGGCCACACGCCAAAATTACATCAGGCTCTCCTACATTTGCAAGCTCTGTATGCAGTACATCCGTACAAAACCCATGCTCGCAAAAACTCCCGTCATCTGTTGTAATGTGCGTTTTCGCAAACATTTCAAAATCATGGTTTTGAAACACCATTTCTTTATTGCGAAATCCTAAAAACGCAGTATACTCCCTATCAGGATATTTGCTATACAGCGATTTTAACGGAGCTACACCAATTCCGCCGCCGATAAGCCATATACGTTTCATGTTTTCTGTGATACCAAAACCGTTCCCCATAGGCATCATAACATCAAGTGTATCCCCCGCATGCACCAACGAAAGAAGCCTTGTTCCTTTCCCGATTGCGTTATACGCAAGATGCACCTCATGTTTTTCATAATCAACATAGTTAATGCTTATAGGGCGCCTCAAAAGCAGCTCTTTCGCGTGAGGTATCTCAATATGCGCAAATTGCCCCGGACGAAACAATCGCAAACAATCATCGGTACAGCTGAGTTTCATCAAATATGTATTTTGTGCGATTAGGTCATTTGAAATAACCCGCTCAATAGAATGTTTTTTAATCATGCTTATTTATTCCTATTCATTATTTCAATAAAATCATCAAACAGATATGCCGTATCTTCAGGACCCGGCGCGGCTTCAGGGTGAAACTGCACAGTAAACATTGGATAACCGATATACTTTACACCCTCAATCGTCTGATCGTTCCAATTTTTATGCGAAACAACAGCACACGCCGGCAAAGAACGGCTGGTAATTGTGTAGCCATGATTTTGCGAGGTAATATACACCTTGTTTTTCTGCATATCCTTTACAGGATGATTGGAACCGCGATGTCCGTATTTCAGTTTTTCCGTTTCCGCACCCATTGCAAGCGCCACTAATTGATGCCCGAGGCATATCCCGAATATGGGTAGCTTGCCGATAAGCTGTTTTAAATTTTCAATGATGCGCACATTGTCCTGCGGATTTCCGGGCCCATTTGTGAGCATAAGTCCGTCAAAATTTCCCGCCAATATTTCTTGCGGATCTGTAAGCGCCGGAAAAACCGTCAGTGCACAATCGCGTTTTTCAAGGCTACGTAATATATTGCGTTTTAAACCAAAATCAAGCACTGCCACCCTGCGGCCTCCGTCGCAATATTGGTATGTTTTTTTACAAGTTGTTTGCTCTACCGGAAGCTCCACCTCATACGCTTTCATTTCCTCTATATGATTCACAGACGGCGGAACCTGCGTAATAATACCGTGCATAGTCCCTCTGTCACGCAACTTACGCGTCAGCTCACGCGTATCAATACCCGCAAGTCCTACAATATTATACCGCTCCAAATATTCCTGCAAGGTCGTGCCGCATTTCCAATTTGACGGCTGTTTACACAACTCGCGCATTACAAACGCGCGCACCTGCGGATGTGCCGATTCGGAAATTTCTTCATCTATTCCGTAATTCCCGATGAGCGGATATGTCATTGTTACAATTTGTCCGCAATATGACGGATCGGTGAGCACCTCTTGATACCCGGTCATGCCCGTGTTAAAAACAACCTCACCCATGATGTCAACCTTTGCCCCAAAGGATTCACCTTTGAAAATTGTTCCATCCTCCAATGTCAGATAAGCCATTATTTACGCTCCCTTATTAGTAAGAAATATCATTTTGCTCAAATGCAGTCAAAATATCATTTTGCATAGCCAATGTTGCCGCACGCGCGGCCATGTCAAATGTCATATCGGCATATGCTTCATTGCGGTATGCGGTTAAAATTGCACGCGAATTATTAACAATCCCGCCAATCCCGTTTTTATCAAAATTCGGCAGCAGCCCCGCAGCGCTTCCGCCTTGCGCGCCATACCCCGGAATCAGCACAAAAATATGCGGATGTGCTTTTCGTATTTCTTTCGCTTGTTGCGGATATGTAGCGCCCACAACAGCGCCCACTGCTGAATATCCATATTTTCCTATGCAGCTTGCACCCCATTCGCTTACATAATCCGCCATACGGGCATAAATCGTTTTTCCATCAAGCTCAATATCCTGTAGCTCGCCCGAGCTTTTATTTGAAGTCTTTACCAGCACAAATATTCCTTTATCATACTTCTCGCAATCCTGCACAAACGGCGCAATTCCGTCCGTTCCGAGATACCCGTTCACAGTGGCAAAATCAGCATCAAAAACCGGAAGCTCTTCCTCTCCGATTGTCGTTCTCCCGATATATGCACTTGAATATGCTGTCGCTGTCGCCCCAATATCGTTACGTTTTACATCTGCAATTACTGTAAGTCCTGCACTTTTCGCATAACGAATCGTATCACGAAACGCTACCATGCCCGCGCAACCATACATTTCATAATACGCCGCCTGCACCTTTACCGCCGGTACAATGTCCGCAAGCACATCCACGAGCGCACAATTATATCTAAATATATTATCCGCCGCATATGTAAGCGGGTCTGTCGAGTATTCATGCGACAAAAACTCCTGCGGAACATAATCAAACTTTGTATCAAGCCCAACACAAATCGGACTTTTTTTCTCTATAATCTGCTCAATCAGCTTGTCTATCATAGGTGAATTTACCTTTCCTAATCGTATAGCACACTCGCCCCGTAAGCTCCATCCCTAAAAACGGGCTGTTATTTGCTTTTGAAACTACCATATCATTATTATACACGAATTTTTCACTTAAATCGCATATTGTAATATCCGCATCCACATTTTTTTTCAACACTCCGCCCTCAAGATGCAATAATTCATGCGGACGGCGCGTAAGCAGCCTCGCAACATCTGTAAGCTTTATCACACCTGTATTTAAAAGATTTGTCACCGTGAGTGCAAACGCCGTTTCAAAGCCTATCATTCCAAATGGCGCGTTCTCAATTTTCTGTGCCTTTTCCTTTTCGCTGTGCGGCGCATGATCCGTTGCTATCACATCAATCGTTCCGTCTGCAATACCTTCCCGCACCGCCATAATGTCGGCTTGCTCTCTTAACGGCGGATTAACCTTTGCATTTGTATTCTTGTTTAATATCATTTCATCTGTAATAGAATAATAATGCGGCGCTGTTTCGCAGGTTACAGGCGCTCCGTTTTTTTTAGCGCGACGCACAAGTTCCACACTTCCGGCGGTAGATACGTGACAAATATGGATAGGTGCGCCAAGCTTTGCGGCATAAAAAATATCACGCGCCGTCATGCTTTCCTCTACTGCACGTGGAATTCCTACAAGTCCTGCCGCTATCGCATTCTTCCCTGCATTCACCACACCCGCTCCGCGCAGCTCAAGGTTCTCCTCGTGAAGCATAAGTAACGCTCCGAGCTCTTTTGCACGCGTCATAGCCGCAATTATCACTTCATCCCTATCTACAGGCATTCCGTCATCCGAAAACGCCGCAGCACCTTCCTTTAACAGCTTTCCAAAATCAGTAAGCGTGTTTCCTTTCATTCCGCACGTAATGGCCGCCACAGGCAATACGTCCGCGTATCCATATTGCTCTGATTTTTCGCGTATATAATTTATCGTTTCCGCATTATCCGTAACCGGACTTGTATTCGGCATTGAGCACACCGCCGTATATCCGCCCGCCGCCGCCGCGCGCGTACCCGTTATAATATCTTCTTTATGCGTAAACCCCGGCTCACGCAAATGACAATGCAAATCAAGAAACCCTGCAAAAGCGCTTAATCCCGTTCCGTCTATTATTCGCTCTGCCTGCGCCGTAATATGCCGCGCGATATTCGCAATTTTATTTTTATCCACAAGAATATCCATGTGCTCTTGCACACAATCAGCATTTACAACCGTTACATTTTTGATGAGTATCGACATAAAACTCCTTTATAACATAGCGTGCGGGATAATACCGCCATTACACGTTTCACACCTACAATCTAAATAAGATACAGCGCACCTGTGCAACACCGCTTATTTGCGTTGCCGCAATTATGATAACGCCGACAAACGCAAGCTTGAGCCACAAAAAGCAGGAACCTTGCCCTTTATAAGCAAGTGAAAAATCTGCGTACAGATACCCGCACAGCAAATTGCTGCCGCAGGATTTAGTCCCGTTAAAAGTGGTACGAGCACCGTTGCCCCAAACATTGCAAATAGGTGCTGAAAGCCTAATATAAGCTTTTTACCTATGACACGTTGATCTTAAGTTGAATTGCCCATATAATACCTCCCAATAAATTTATATATACAATTTCATTAAAAAACCTCATCCGCAAAAGATAAGGCTTTATACACCGGTATTTTTCAGGTCATAAATATCTACACTCTCTTCGCCGTCAAATTCCATCACCTTAACGGAAATAATCTCATGTGCCGCCGTCGGAACATTTTTACCCACAAAATCTGCGCGAATAGGAAGCTCTCTGTGTCCGCGATCCACAAGCACCGCGAATTTGATGTATTTCGGACGCCCCATATCCATTATTGCATCCATCGCCGCACGCGCCGTTCGCCCTGTATACAGCACATCATCAAAAAGCACAATGCGCTTTCCGTCAACATCAAAATTTAAATCGGATCCGCCCACCACAGGCTGTTCAGAATCTTTTGAAAGATCATCTCTGTAAAATGTAATATCAAGTGTGCCTATCGGTACGCTGATGTTCTCAAATTCTTTAATGTAATTTGCAATACGCTGCGCTATTGTGACCCCACGCCGCGCAATACCTATAAACACCAAACCTTCTGCGCCGTCCGCACTTTCAATAATCTGATGCGCTATACGCTTCAGCGTACGCTGCATTGTTTCTTTATCCATAATTGTAGTTTTTCTGCCGTTTTCCATTACTTCTCCCTAACAAATAAAAAACCTTGCGCATCATTTCAAGACACAGCAAGGCACACAAAAAAACTTTTTTATATGTCACCTTACGGCCTCTCAAAGGACCTGTTTAAAGGTATGATTTTCTTCTTAATCAGTATAGCAAACTTCACACATTGATTCAATCTGTTTTTTATGATTTTTTTAATATTTTCAGCACGTGCTCGAAATAATCCGGTAGCGGCGCACTAAACTCCATTTGTTCACCCGTTTTCGGATGAATAATCACCAATTTACGCGCGTGTAAAAGCTGCCCCGAAAGCCCAAAAGCATCTTTTTGCTTAGTGTAAACCGCATCCCCCACCACCGGATGTCCTATATGCTTCATATGAACGCGAATTTGATGTGTGCGTCCCGTTTGCAGCGCGCACTCCACAAGCGTATAACCCTCGTAGCGCTCCAAAACCTTATAATGCGTAACCGCCTCACGCCCGCCGTTGTGCACAACTGCCATGCGTTTTCTATCACGTGGGTCGCGCCCTATCTGCGTTGTTACAGTACCGTTATCGCTTTTAATATTTCCGTAAACAAGCGCCCAATATATACGCTGCGCTTCTTTTTTCGCTATCTGCGCACTTAATGAACGATGTGCTTCATCATTTTTTGCAATCACGAGCAACCCCGAGGTGTCTTTGTCAAGTCTATGCACAATTCCGGGACGTAATTCGCCGTTTATTCCTGATAAATCCTTAATATGATATAAAACAGCACTTACAAGCGTTCCGCTGTAATTTCCGGGTGCCGGATGTGTGACCATACCCTGTGGTTTATTTATTACCGCAATATCATCATCTTGATAGACAATATCAAGCGGAATATTTTCCGCCTCAAGATTGATTTTTTCGCATTGCGGCACATCAATATCTATAACATCACCTATTTTTACTTTAGCGCCCGCCTTTACACTTTTCCCGTTGAGCTGTATCCTGTCCTGCTCAATCAAATTTTTTAAAAACGAACGAGAAAATTGCGGGAATATTTCCGCCAAATATACATCAACACGCTTTATTACGCTCTCTTTTACATAATTATGAAGGGTCGTCATCCTTTTTCTCCGCTTTTTTGTGCTTATCCCAAAACCACAGCACATAAACTCCCAAAAGCACCGCACCGATTGTCACAAAACAATCCGCCACATTAAACACTGCAAAATTCACAAAAGAAAATTGCAGCATATCTGTCACATATCCTTGTGCCACACGGTCAATGAGATTTCCAATCGCTCCGCCCGCAATAAATATCATAGCAGTATCGAACAATCGCGAATTAAGCTTCTTTTTATACTTAAACAAAAGAAAAATTACTACTGCCGCCATTACCGCCGACAAAACAGCCAGCAGCCATGTTGCATTGCTGAACAAGCTAAATGCCGCGCCGGTATTTTGCACATGAGTAAAATTCATAAACCCCGGTATAAACGGTGCGCTTTGCCCTACTTGAATATATGCTGTAGTAAAATATTTTGCAACTTGGTCGCCGACTACGATTGCCGCAATCAATAGCGCATAAATCATTTTTTGTACCTCTCGATCCTTTTATCGTGAATTATATCATACTATGCGGCAAAAAAATACCGTTTGCATATGCACAAACGGTACTTAATCCGTTCCTTTTTAATCGTCAATAATTTCATTTACTATCTCTTGCAAATTCGCTGTGTTTTGCTTGAAATCATGCTCTGTTTCATCTTTAGACTGCCTTAATATCTCATTTAAATGAATACTTGTGCTGTGTGTATCATTATCAATACTCATCATCTGATTGGTGAGATTATTTATCGACTGTGTAATTTCTGTAGCTTGATGTTTCAGCACGTCCTCATCATCAAGTTTAGATTCCGCAAATACCATCTGCTCATCCAAAAACATGCGAAAACGCTTTTTATAATCTGTGATCTGCTTTTCATATCTTCTGATTTCCTGCTTTGCAGCTTCCATTCTCAGCTGCGTACTTTCAATCACCGTCTTTGCATTTTGATTGGCAATATCCATAATCTTTTGTGACTGAATCTCAGCTTTTTCGATATACATTGTTGCATTTCTTTGAGCAGTAATCACCGTTGCCATAAGCTTTTCTTCAACATTTTCAAGCTTATCTGCCTTAAGCTTCAAACGCGCGACCTCAGACTTAAGCTCTTCATTCTTAGCAATGACATTTTCATTTTCTTCCAGAAGAGATTCAAACTGCTTAATAATCTCGTCCAAAAATTCATCAACCTGTTCCTGATCATAGCCGTTGAATTTTTTGGAAAATTCTTTTTCAAGTATATCTTTTGGTGTAATATTCATTAGACTCACCCCATCAATTTATTAGATCATTCTTTCTCCAAGTAACCGCCAAACCCAAAATCGTCCACCGCTTCTGCGGTGTTAGTCGAAACATCCACATTATCAGGCGCAACTACAAAAATATTTCTTGCAGCTTTTCTGATGTTTCCGTTAAGTGCGTACACCGCGCCGCTCACAAAATCAAGTATGCGCTGTGCTACATCGGTATCAAGCTCATCCAAATTGATAACAATTGGCTTTTTTTCTTTTAAATTATCTATTATGCTTTGCGTATCTTCATATGAAACCGGCTTATATATAAGCACACGCACCTTGCTTGTATCAGGAATTCCAATCACCTTACCCGTATCCCCTCTATCTCTATCTCTGTTTCTTTTAGAAATCTTTTTTTCTGCTGCTTGCGTTGTTTCATATCCATCCGAAACAAAATCCATATCATCATTATCTGTCATATCATTTTCCTCTTCTTCGCCATCATATTCATCATATTCTACCGGCTCTAAACCGAGCAAAGCAAGAAATTTATCTTTCATTTTAGCCATATGCAAAACCTCCTACTTATTATAAATTCTGTCACCGAATATTGCAGTGCCTACCCTAACCATATTCGCGCCTTCCAGAATTGCATCCTCATAATCATTCGACATTCCCATTGACAAATATTCAAAATTGGGAAATTCATTCTTCTTTGTGTCATAAAGCACCTTTGCCTGAGCAAAAACACTTCTCAAATAAGACCTGTCAGTTGTATAAGGGGCAATCGTCATAATTCCTTTTAACCGAATTCTGTCAAACACGGCGATTTGCTCCAAAAACGGATCCACCTCACGTAAATAAAGACCCGATTTGCTCTGTTCTTCAGCAATATTAACCTGCATCAGTACATCTATAAAAGCATCTTTTTTAATGCATTCCTTTTGCAGCTCCTCTGCCAACGAAAACCTATCCAAGGAATGTAATAACTCTACTCCATTGTTAATTATATACTTAACTTTATTCGTTTGCAACCGTCCTATTAAATTCCACCGTATATCTTTTGGCAGCGCTTTACTCTTATTTAAAAATTCCTGCACCCGATTCTCGCCAAAACTCTTAACACCCGCACTATATGCCTCTTCTATCTCTTGCACGCCCACAGTTTTTGATACGGCAATCAGATGAATTTTTTCACTTTCCACACCCGCCTGTGCAGCCGCAGTACAAATTTTTTCACGCACCTGCGCAATGTTTTGCATAATTTTCATACAGCTATACCTCTACATGCTGATTTTCAGCCAACGGACTGTTTGGCTCTATTGGTGCTACGATAGCATTTTCATTTTTTATTATATCAACATTCACCGGTACAAATGTCTTTTCATTCCCCACAACAACATTCACACCTATCACATCATTCTTTTTCACTAATGCCTTTTCAGGCACCTTTAAACCACTGAACTGTGTGAATACCTTTGCATCTGTACGCCTGACATTCAGCAACTCGCCAATATCATCGTTTATCTCTATTGTATAAATAAAACTGTTGCCCTCTTCCACCGTACCCATCACAGTTCCATCATATTGCCGTGTGATATAATCGTCAAACGCAATTGAAAAGACCTTGCCGTTTGCAAACTCCGGAATTTCCTTTTCAGAATACACCAACAGATACCACTTGAAATTATTCACTAACCGATACACCGGTTTTTCCGCTTCATCACTTGCAGCGCCGCCCTGTTTTCCCATAGTTCCTTTTAAAATATCAATTATGTCTTCCGACTTAATTTTCTCCACATTCGCTGCGTTTAGCGTTTTCTCTGCGCCGTCAAAATAATAGCTTATCACACCCGCCGCAGGTGCCGTTAACACTTGGCTCCAATTGCTTACACGCCCTGCAATCTCATCTTCCTGTGCATAGAACTCATTAAGCTGTTGATCTGCCTGCACTGTATCACGAAGATACTGCCTTTTTTGCGCCATAAGCGCCTTTAATTCACGCTCTGCCGCTATAAGATTACCCTCTGTGCTTCCTACAATAATACTTTTTATATCCGCCGTCTTCTGTGTAATTTGCGCATTCAGCTCTGTTACCTGTCCGTCATCCAACCCGTTTTGCTGATACTGCTCTATTTTCGTCTGGTAATCTATGAGGTCATTCATTACCTTTTCGTTATATCCCCATTTGTATACTTCCATCACCGGCGCTTCAGCCTCCACGCGATCACCGCCCGATGCAATATAGTTAGCTTTACCGTAATTTTGTGCAGTTACCACTTGTTCATCTCGCACCACCACCACCGGCACTTGCTTTTCAAATGGAATTGTACCTTGTTTTACCACTGCCGTATTTATGTTAAACACAAAAAAGAGAATAACAATAACAACCGCCACTACAGATCCTAAGAAAATGTAGAATTTTGGTCTTATTTGCCTTCTCCGCTTTCCTGCCATACTTCATATCCTCTTTAAATTCGTGTGCAGCAACTACTATATTCAGTGGTTATCACACATATTATACCACAATTTAAAGAATTGTCATAGTTTTAATGTTACATCCACTGTATTTCCTGTCATGCTGTATCTTAGACTGTCAGTCATCTTTCTTACAAGGAATACTCCCCTTCCGTTCTCGCGCATCAAAAGCTCATGCTTTGTTATGTTTTGCTCTAATACTGTCTTGCTTTCAAAACCGCTTCCATTGTCCATCAATATTATATGCAGCTTATTTTGAGCATATTCCGCACTTAATTTCACTTCATCCGCATCTGAATATTTAAATATATTAACCACAAGCTCGCTCATCACCAAGCGAATGCGGTACATCTGCTCATCATTTAATTGCTTCTCGCTTTGTATTCCGCTAATAACCGAGCCTATTGTTTCATTTAGCTCAGCGAGCTTAATAAGACGCTTTCTCACTAACAAAATCTCATACCCCTGCCATTTTTATCAATATACTGTTTATTATACATACCCCAATAAAAATAACGCTAACTAAAATACTTTTGCCAACGTTATTTTTTGTATACCATAGCAAGCTTGCTTAAAATTTTACGCTCCATACGCGAAACCTGCATTTGTGAAACATTCAGCATATCCGCCACTTGTTTTTGCGTTTTATTTCCAAGGTAACGTTGAGCTATAATCGTCTTTTCCGTATCATTTAGTAAACTCATACAGTAATTTATAAAATCATGATTCTCCACATTTTCATAGCTCTCATCCTCGTGTCCTAAAATGTTGCTCAATGAAAAATTATCATTATCCGCAGCAAGCGCGCTGTCAAGCGATAAAACACTGTCCGCCTGTTGCATCTCAAGCACCTCGAGCACACGTTCCACAGAAATTCCCAGCGCCTGTGCCAATTCACTCGGCGAGGGCTTCTTCCCCTTAGCAGCAAGACTTTCCTGCGTATACAGCTTGATTTTCTTTAACTGCTCAGTATCCCTGCGCGGCAATCTCATTACACGTGAAGAATCTCTGAAATAATTTTTTATTTCACCGATAAGCGAAGGTGTCGCATAGCTTGAAAACTTAATCTCACGTTCGGGCTCAAACCGCTCTATTGCTTTTACAAGAGCAAGACTTGCCACCTGAAAAAGGTCCTCATAATCAACTCCACGTCCCGCAAATTTTTTTGCCGCTATTTCGGCAATATATAAATAACGCTCAATGAGCGTGTTTCTAATATCCACATCATGGTTTTGCACATATAATTTAAACAGCTCTGCGCTGTCAACCTTAGTATAATCCGTCACTTAACAATTCCCCGATTCTCATGATTACTGATTACTTGGTATTTTTCCAAAAGAAATTGACTGCAACATTCCATTTTCTTCTTCAAATTTAGCATTGTCACTCAACGACTGAATCATCATCCTGCTTATTTCCTCGCTAAAGCCCGTACAATCTACACATTCCTCACATATCTGCTGCGCACCTGTTCCGCACACCTCTATGCGTATACCCTGTCCACACTCTACAAAAAGCTCCAAGCCTTCACTTTTTTGCCTGCACAAAAATAATATACACGCCTCTGCCACGCAAGTCTTAATATCCTCAATTTCATCTACATCATATTCAATATTGCACGCAATTCCCGACACTGCCAAACGAATTGCCTTTAAATACTCCCTTTTTGCCGGAAATTGCATTTTAATTATTTCAGCCATTATTGCGCCACCTCAATTTCAAAAACATTTGTAAGCCCTGTTACATCAAATATTTTAAATAAATATGGCTTCAAGCAATTTATTGCAATCGCCCCATCATATTCTTTCACCTTTTTTAAAACACTCACCAGCACACCCAGCCCTGTAGAATCAATGTAGCGCAGCTCTTTGCACTCAATCACTATATCCGTTTCATATTGATCAATTGCTTCATCCAACTCACGTTTAAAATGACCTACGCTGTTAAGATCAAGATCCCCCACAATATCCACCATAATTTTATTACTTTTATCATCAAAATTAACTTGAATATCCATGCGCACGCCTCCCGATAATTATAATCTCTTTCTATACATATTATACATAAACTCTATGTGCTTTCATTAAACGCAAAAACCGAAGAAATTAAATTCTCCGGTTTTTTTAACAGCATATTATAATATACCGCCGCTTATACTATTCCCTGTGCCATCATG